>JANYJN010000237.1 GCA_025358475.1 Candidatus Solibacter sp. | reverse complement strand
CCGCTGATGCGGGTTTGCGTGGATTCGCAGATCGTGGGCGAAGTAGTGGCCGCCTGGACGGGCATTCCCATCGGCAAGATGTTGCGCGACGAAATGCAGACGATGCTCACGTTGGAACGGCACCTGGGCCGCCGCGTGATCGGGCAGGATCATGCGCTGGGCATGCTCGCCGAGCGCATCCGCACGTCGAAAGCCGGGTTGGAAGATCCCGGCAAACCAATCGGCGTGTTCCTGCTGGTCGGGCCTAGCGGCGTCGGCAAGACGGAGACCGCGCTGGTGCTGGCGGATCTGCTGTACGGCGGCGAGCGCAACATGATCACCATCAACATGTCGGAGTTCCAGGAGGCGCACACGGTCTCCACGCTGAAGGGCTCGCCCCCCGGATACGTGGGTTACGGCGAGGGCGGCGTCCTGACCGAGGCGGTGCGGCGCCGGCCCTATTCTGTGGTGCTGCTGGACGAGGTGGAGAAGGCGCATCCGGATGTGTTGGAGCTCTTCTTCCAGGTTTTCGACAAGGGCAAGATGGAAGACGGCGAAGGCCGCGAGATCGATTTCAAAAATACCATCATCATTCTGACGTCCAACGCCGGCACCGATACCATCATGAAGCTGACGGCGGACCCGGAGACCATGCCGAGTCCGGCCGGACTGGTGAAGGCCCTCAAGCCGGAATTGAACAAGATCTTCAAGCCGGCCTTCCTGGGACGCCTGGTGATTGTTCCCTACTTCCCGGTGCGCGACGAAGCCTTGAAGCTGATTGTCCGCCTCAAGCTGGGCAAGATTCAGCGCCGCATTCAGGAGACGCACCGGATCGCGTTGACCCACGACGAAGCGCTGATCGAAGAGGTGGCCAAGCGCTGTACGGAGGTAGAGAGCGGCGCGCGCAACGTAGACAACATTTTGACCAATACGCTGCTGCCAGAGATTTCGCGCCAGATCCTGGGGCGTCTGGCGGAACGGCAGAAGCTCGCGCCGATTCATGTCACCATCGGCGACGGGGGGGAGTTCGTGTATAACTGAGGTATCGGGAAATCGCTCCCTCACGGTCGCGCGTCTGACCGGAGTTACGACCCTGGTGCAATCGGAGCCGCGACCGTAAGAAGCGTTCTTTGGAGGAGATCTTATGCCGTTGTTCGAACAGACAGACCGGCCGATGAAGTTAACCACGCCTCTCGGCCCCAACGCTTTGATTCTGGTTGGGCTGGAAGGCCGGGAAGCCCTCTCGGAGATGTTTCATTTCGAGTTGAGGACGGCTTGGGTGGACAATTCGAAGCTGCTGCCCTTTGACCAGTTGCTGGGGAAAAAAGTCACCGCGGAAATCTCCTCCCCCGATAACCGACGTTACTTCAACGGCATCGTCTCCAAAGTGACACAGCAGGAACGCGACGAGAACTTCACTTACTACACTCTTGAGGTGGTGCCAGACTTGTGGCTGCTCGACCGGAAGCTGTGCAGCCGCACGTTCCAGCACATCAACGTGCCTGACATCCTGACGAAGTTATTGACGGGCCTGGATGTTGACTATCAGATCCTAGGCACTTTCGAGCCGCGTGAGTACTGCGTGCAATACCGCGAGACCGACCTGGCCTTTGCCAGCCGGCTGATGGAAGAAGAGGGTATTTACTACTTCTTCAAGCATTCCTCCAGCGGCCACCAGATGGTCCTGGCCAACACGCCGCAATCCCACCCGGCGTTGCCCTATCTGCCTACGGCGATCTGGGAAGAGAAAGCGCACGCGTCCAAGGAAGAAGACCGGGTATTCGGCTGGAGTAAGGGCCAGGAGATCCGCTCGGGCAAGGTCACCGCCTGGGACTACAATTTCGAAATGCCCACCAAGCATCTGGAAGCCGATAAGACGATCATGGAGTCGGTAACCGTGGGGACGGTGACTCATAAGTTGAAAGTGGCTAACAACGACAGCCTGGAACTTTATGATTACCCGGGCGGATACGCGGGCCGCTTCGACGGTATCAACAAATCCGGTGGCGAACAGGCGTCCAACCTACAGCACATCTTCGAAGATAACAGGCGCACGGTGGAGATCCGCATGCAGGCGGAGGCTCTCTCCAGCTTGCTCATCCGGGGCAGAGCGTCGCACGCCGGTTTCACCGCGGGTCACACCTTCGATCTGACCCACCATTACTCCGACAACGGCAAGTTCGTGCTCACCAGCGTGCAGCACGATGCCGAACAGCCGCTCTCCGCGGACGATAAAGAGGGGGAATTCAAGTACACCAATGGATTCACGTGCATCCCTTCGGCGCTGCCTTACCGGCCGCCGCGCGTGACGCCGCTGCCGGCCGTGCGCGGAGTACAGACGGCCACCGTGGTGGGTCCCGCGGGCGAAGAGATCTTCGTCGACAAGTATGGCCGTGTGAAGGTACAGTTTCATTGGGACCGCGAGGGGTCGGACGACGTCAACAGCTCCTGCTGGGTGCGCGTTGCCACGTATTGGGCGGGCAAGCAATGGGGCGCGATCCACATCCCGCGCATCGGCCAGGAAGTGATTGTGGATTTCGTGGAAGGCGACGTCAATTACCCGATCGTCGTGGGCAGCGTGTACAACGCGGATATGATGCCGCCCTGGACGCTGCCGGACAAGAAAACCGTTTGCGGGTACAAGTCCCGGAGTACCCCGCATGGCACGCCCCATAATTTCAACATGCTGTCGTTCGAGGATAAGAGTGGCAGCGAACTGGCACACTTTCAGGCGGAAAAGGATCTTTTGTCCCTGGTGAAGAACGACGAATCGCGGGAGGTGGGCAACGATCGCAAGACCGTCATCAAGCACGACGAAACTCAAACCGTCACCAACAACGAGACCATCACCGTCGAGAAGGGCAACCAGACCATCAAACTTCAGCAAGGCGACCAGAGCACCACGCTCGATATGGGAAACCAATCCACCGCCATCAAGATGGGCAACCAGACGAACAAGCTCGATCTGGGTAAGATCGAGACGGAGGCGATGCAGTCCATCGAACTCAAGGTAGGCTCGAGCAGCATCAAAATCGATCAGACGGGCGTCACCATAAAGGGTATGATGATTAAGATCGAAGCGCAGGTTCAGGCCCAAGTAACGGCTGTGATGACGCAGGTGAATGGCGACGCGATGACTACCGTGAAGGGCGGTATTGTGATGATCAACTAGTATGGGCGGCACACCGGCGCGGATCAATTCGAAAACGGTCACGGTCTCCACGGTCGCCGAACTTGGCGAGGAGGCGATGGCGCTGTTGCGCCCGGACCTGCACCCGCTGGATTTTGTGGCGCTTCTCATGGAGAAAGCGCTTTTCCCCGACGCGGTGCGGTTTATCGCGCACGCGCTGCCCAAACGCGAAGCCGTGTGGTGGGGCTGGGTGTGCGCGCGCCGCGCGGCCGGCGACAACCCGCCGCCGAAGATAAAGGCATCGCTCGACGCCACCGAGAAATGGATTGCGCAACCGAGCGAAGACAACCGGCGGTCGGCCATGGCAGCCGCCCAAAAGGCCGAAGTGGGCACGGCAGCCGGTTGCGCGGGCCTGGCGGCTTTCTTTAGCGGCGGCAGCTTGGCGCCGCCCGATGCGCCGGTGGTGCCGCCGGGAGAGTTTCTGGCGGCCAAGGCGGTATCCGGCGCCGTGATCTTCGCCGCCGTCGCCACGGAGCCCGAGCGGGCGCCGGAGAAATTTAAAAGTTTCGTGGCGCAGGGTGTGGAAGTCAGCAACCGGGTTAAGCTCTGGGAACCCAGGAGTTAGCGGAGAGTCTTATGGGTATGCCTGCCTCGAGAATCACCGACATGCACGTCTGCCCCATGGTGACGGTATTGGTGCCGCACGTGGGCGGGCCCATTCTGCCGCCCGGCGCGGTCACGGTGCTGATCGGCGGCCTGCCGGCGGCACGCGTGACGGACATGGCGGTGTGTGTCGGGCCTCCGGACGTCATCATCCTGGGATCGTTCACCGTGTTGACGATGAGTATGCCGCAGGCGCGCATCGGCGATATGACGGCGCACGGCGGCGCTATTATACTCGGCTGCCCGACGGTGCTGGTGGGCTGAAACTCACCGCCCCGCACCGCCTCCGGTATCGCGGCTCCGATCACAGCCAAGCCCAGGAAGCACCCCGCCCGCCGTGGCACACGCACGCCTGCGTCCGCGCCGGCACTCATGGCGACGCCCGTTGCCCCATGGCGAGAGGGCGTCGAGTGAGACTCAGCCCGTGATTTTTTGTCATTCGTTCGCATTGCCGTAAAACGGGGGCGGAAGGCGGCGTCATTTCACGGAAGTCGAATCCGCTCGGCCGCCCCCCCAACGTGGCATACTGTAAGCGTTTCCAAACTCTAAGTTAGCGAGGTATCGCCGTGAACCAAAAGTCGTCCTTCAGCCGCCGCAAGTTTGCCGCGTGGCTTGCCGCTACCCCGGTGGCCGCGACCGCGCTCGAAGCGCAGCAGCCACCCGCGGCCGCGCCAAATGCCAACACCAGCCCGCAGCCGCCACAGAAGCGCCAGGGCACGGCAAACGGCATCCTGCCGTTCAAGGATCCGATTCAGTTCACCCGCAAAGATGTCCCCGCCAAAGTGGAGCCCTTCCCCATGGCTCAGGTGCGGCTGCTGCCGTCGACGTTCCTGGACGCGGCGGAGTGGAATCGCGCCTACATGAGCCGCTTGCCGGCGGACCGATTGCTGCACACTTTCCGCCTGAATGCGGGGTTGCCATCGAGCGCCGAGCCGCTGGGCGGGTGGGAGGTTTACGTGGCCCCGACGCCCGGCCAGCGGCCCAACAACGATGGCGAACTGCGCGGCCACTTCATCGGACATTTCCTTTCGGCCAGCGCGCAGCTCTACGCCTCCATGGGCGATAAGGATGCCAAAGCCAAGGGCGATTACATGGTGGCGGAACTGGCCAAATGCCAGCAGAAGCTGGGCCCCAGCGGCTACCTGAGCGCGTTTCCCACGGAGTGGTTCGAACGGCTGGACGCGCGTAAACCGGTGTGGGCCCCGTTCTACACCATCCACAAAATCATGGCCGGCATGCTCGACATGTTTCAATTGGCCGGCAACCGGCAGGCGCTCGAAGTTCTCGAAGGCATGTCGCGGTGGGCCGACGATTGGTCCGCGTCGAAATCCGAAGAGCACATGCAGGATATCCTGGAAACCGAATACGGCGGCATGAACGAGGTACTCTACAATCTGGCCGCCGCGACCGGCAACGACCGTTGGGCGAGGGCCGGCGACCGCTTCACCAAGAAGCGTTTCTTCAATCCACTGGCTCTGCGCAATGACGAGCTGACCGGGCTGCATGTGAATACGCACATTCCCCAGGTGATCGGCGCCGCCAGGCGGTATGAGATTTCCAGCGACATGCGGTTCCACGATGTGGCCGATTATTTCTGGTACGAAGTCACCACCGCGCGCAGCTACGTCACCACCGGAACCAGCAACGGCGAAGGGTGGCTCACCCAACCGCGCATGCTGGCCGCGGAACTCCCGCGCAGCGTAAACACCGCCGAATGCTGCTGCTCTTACAACATGCTGAAGCTGGCGCGTCATCTTTACGGTTGGAGCGGAGACTCCCGCTATTTCGACTACTACGAGCGCTCCCTGTTGAACATGCGGATGGGCACTATCCAGCCCAAAACCGGCCACACGCAGTATTACCTCTCGCACACGCCGGGTGCGTGGAAGACTTTCAACACTGAGGACAAATCCTTCTGGTGCTGCACCGGCAGCGGCGTGGAAGAATACTCCAAGCTCAACGACAGCATCTATTGGCGCGACCCGGAAGGCGTCTTCGTCAACCTGTTCATTGCGTCGGAACTCGATTGGGCCGAGAAGGGATTCCGCCTGCGGCAGGACACAAAGTTCCCCGAGCAGCCAACCACCACGCTGACTGTCACCGCCGCCAAGCCCGGCAACATGGCGATGCGCCTGCGAATCCCGGCGTGGACCAGATCGGCCTCGGTGAAGATCAACGGCCGCGCCATCGATGTCACGCCGACTCCCGGCAGCTATCTCACCTTGAACCGGGTTTGGAAGGCGGGCGACCGGATCGAGATGACGCTGCCGATGCACTTGAGCGTGGAAGCCATGCCGGACGATCCGAAGACGCAGGCGTTCCTGTACGGGCCCCTGGTGTTGGCCGGCGAACTGGGCAGCGAAGGCCTCACCGAGCAGTTGACGGTGGGCCCCAGCGGGCCGCGCATGCGGGGGCTGCCGCTAGAGGTCCCGGGTTTCCAGGCGGCGGGTCCGGACCCCGCGACGTGGATTAAACCGGCGGGCGCGCCGCTCACCTTCCGCACCACGGGTCAGCAGAAAGACATCACCTTGGCCCCGCTCAACAGCATTTTTGGCAAGCGGTATTCGGTTTATTGGCAGGTCACGTAACTTGGCCGGTGAATGCACGTTTGCGCGGGGTGGTGATCGGGGACGAAAGAGCTCTGTAAACGCTGTCACCCAAGATCCCCGATGCCGGGACCGAGCGGCTCCAGAGATTTCCTGTACAATACTAGGGACATGAACCTGGAACATGTGGCCCGGCGAGCCAAAGTCTCCACCGCTACGGTTTCGCGGGTACTGAACAATGCAAGCGTGGTCAAGACATCCACCCGCGCCCGAGTGATCAAGGCAATCGAGGAACTGAAGTATCATCCCAATCTCCACGCCCGCAATCTGGCCGGCGGGAAAAGCCGCACCATCGGGATGATCGTCTCCAACATGGAGAATCCCTTTTTCTTCGACATCTATAAAACGGTGGAGAGCGATGCGCACGCCGCCGGCTACGAAGTGGTGATGGCCAACACCGACTACCGGAGCGAGCAACTGGTGTCCAGTGTCCGGCTAATGATCGGACGCCGCGTGGCGGGCCTCGCCGCCGTAGTGTCGGAGATGGAGCCGGCGCTGATTGAGGAACTTACCGACAGCGCCATCCCGGTGGTCTTCTACGACGTCGGCGCGCCGCGGCAGAACATCACCAACATCCGCGTGAACTACCGGCGCGGCATAGACAAAGTGATCGACTACCTCCACAGCCTGGGACACCGCAAGCTCGGTTTCGTGGGGCACCATGCCATGCTCGGGCCCATCAACGAACGCGTCAAACCGGTGCTGGACGCGGTGGCGCGCTATCCGGGCCTTGCGGTGCGCACCGCCGCCGATGCCGACACCCTGGACGGCGGACGGCTGGCCGCGCGGGCGTTGTTGTCATCTGGCGAGCAGCCGACGGCCATCGTCTGCGTGAACGACATCATGGCGGTCGGCGCGTTGCGCGAGTTGCGAGAGCGCGACATCCGCGTTCCCCAGGATGTCTCGGTCACCGGGTTCGATAATGTGAAGCTTTCGGAGTTCTGCTATCCGGCGCTTACCACGGTGCACATACC
Organism: Candidatus Solibacter sp.; assembly: GCA_025358475.1. Lineage (GTDB taxonomy): Bacteria > Acidobacteriota > Terriglobia > Bryobacterales > Bryobacteraceae > Solibacter. The sequence goes on along the minus strand of JANYJN010000237.1, from coordinate 5,090 downwards.
GCGCGATACGATCGGGCATCTGATCTCAGCCACGTTGATTTCCACGCCCGGCAAGACTACGGTGGCGGATCATGAGATGATAATTGATCCGGAATTCGTTCTGCGTGACTCGACCGGCCCGGCTCCGGGGCGTTGACGCGCGGTACGCATCCTTGACACGAAGGTTGAGGTCTCATACGATATGCAGGTGCAAGCGATTACAATGACTTTCCCGGCGTTGCTGCTTCAATCACGCCTGATGACCCTTTCCACGGTCGATCTGGCGATCATTGTTTTGTATTTCATGGCCGTGCTGGGAATCGGCTTCTACTTGAAGAAGTTCACCAAGACCGGCGAAGATTTCTTCCTGGCGGGACGCGAGATGACGGCCTGGATCGCGGGATTGAGCTTTCTCGCGGCCAACCTGGGTTCGCTGGAACTTATGGGCTGGGCGGCTGCGGCCTATCAATACGGCATTCTGGCCGTGCACTGGTATTGGATCGGCGCCATTCCCGCCATGCTTTTCCTCGCGATCGTGATGATCCCGTTCTATTACATTTCCAAGACGCACTCCGTCCCCGGCTACCTCAAACTGCGTTTTGGCGAACCGGCGCGGGCCCTCTCCGCCGTCTCTTTCGGTTTGATGACGGTCTTCATGAGCGGCATCAACATGTACGCCATGGCGATCGTCATGAAGGTGGTGCTGGGATGGGACCTTCACGTCAGCATCTGGGTGTCCTCCCTTACAGTGATGCTGTACGTCGGACTGGGGGGACTGCTATCCGCGATCTTTAACGAAGTACTGCAGTTTGTTCTCATCTGGTTGGGCGCCATGCTGATCTCCATCATCGGCCTGATCGAAGCCGGCGGCTGGGACGGCATGGTGGCGCGTATCCATCAGAATTTCGCCGGCCAGGACTATACCCACGCCTGGCGAACGCTCGGCAGCTTCAGCGATAACCCGATGGGCATCAACTGGGTGGGCATCGTCTTCGGCCTGGGTGCGGTGATCTCCATGGGCTACTGGACCACCGACTTCCTTGTGGTGCAGCGGGTCATCTCCGCCAAGGACCTGCGCGCCGCGAAACTAGCGCCCGTGATCGGCGCCGCCTTTAAGATGGCCGTACCGTTCATCGTGATTCTGCCCGGCCTCCTCGGCCTTGCGCTACTCGACATTCCGGGTCATCACTACCTGGTGGGCGAAGACGTAGTGAAAGAGGCCCTAAAACATGGCCAGGTGCTGCATAGCTATAACGAAGTGCTGCCCATCATGCTGGCTCGCTACTGCGGCCCCGGATTGCTCGGCTTGGGCGTCACCGCCCTGATCGCCGGCTTCATGAGCGGCATGGCGGGCAACGTCAGCGCCTTCGCCACAGTGTGGACCTACGATATCTACCGCGCCAACCTCAACAAGACCGCCACCGACTCGCATTACGTGAGCGTCGGCCGCTGGTGCACAGTTCTGGGCGTGCTGGCCTCAATCGGCACGGCCTACATGGTCATGAGCTTCGCCAGCATCATGGATTACGTCCAGGCTTTGTTCAGCTTCTTCATCGCGCCCCTCTTTGGCACGGTCATTCTCGGTATGTTGTGGAAGCGCGCTTCCCCGGCCGGTGGTTTCTGGGGCCTGGCGGCTGGCACGGCGTCCTCCATCGGCATGTGGGCCTGGGTCTATTTCGATCACACTGCCCTCAGGTACGTCGCCATGTCCCCCTACGCCAAGGATATGGCGGAAAACATGTATCGCGCCCTGTGGTCCTTCCTCGTGTGCGTGATCGTCACCGTCGTGGTCAGCCTGTTGACCAAGCCAAAGCCGGAATCGGAACTGACCAACCTGGTGTACGGGTGCACCGACATCCCGTCGGAAGGCGACCTGCCGGTTTGGCAGCGTCCCATCTTCTGGGCCGGGGTGGTGGCCGTAGTTTTCATCGCATTAAATATTATTTTCTGGTAAACAACGAAAGGGTTACGAAATGAACGAAACTAAATCCCGTCCTGTTACGTTCGGCATGATCGTGGGCAACCGGGGGTTCTTCCCGGACCACCTGGCGAAGAGCGGCCGCACCGAAATGATGGCGGCCATCGAAAAAGCGGGCCACCGGGTAGTCACGGTCGGAGCGGAAGAGACCAAATGCGGCGCTATCACAAGCCGCACCGAGGTGGCGCTTTGCGCCGATCTTTTTAAGCGCCACCGCGACGAGATCGACGGCATCATCGTCACACTGCCGAATTTCGGCGAAGAACGCGCCATCGCCGACGCCCTGCGTCAAGCCAACCTCGACGTGCCCGTGCTCGTACAGGCCACGCCGGACACCCCCGGATCGATGACCATCCAGGACCGCCGCGACAGCTTCTGCGGCAAGATGAGCGCCTGCAATAACCTCAAGCAGTACGGCATTCCCTACTCGCTCACCACGCTGCACACCGAAGCCCCCGGTTCGGATTTGTTCGCCAAAGACCTCGCCTGGTTCGCGGCTGTGTGCCGCGTGGTGCGCGGCCTGCGCCGGCTGCGCATCGGTTCCATCGGCGCGCGCCCCTCGGCTTTTAACACCGTGCGTTATAGCGAGAAGTTGCTGGAAGCGAGCGGCATCAGCGTGGAGCCGATCGACCTTTCGGAGATCCTCGGCCGAATCGGCCGCATGAAGGACAGCGAGGCCGAACCTAAGCTGGCCGCCATCCGCAAGTACGTGTCCACCGATCAGGTTCCCCTGGAAGCCCTCGTGAAGATGGCCAAGCTCGGCACCGTGATCGATACCTGGATGGAAGAGACACAAGTCACCATCAGCGCCGTCCAGTGTTGGACCTCGATCGAGGAATTCTTCGGCGTAGTGCCCTGCACCGTCATGAGCATGATGAGCGAGAACCTGATGTCGAGCGCCTGCGAAGTGGATATCTGCGGCGTGATCGGCATGCACGCCCTGCAACTCGCCAGCGGAACCCCCAGCGCCCTGCTCGATTGGAATAACAACTACGGCGACGATCCCGACAAGGCTGTCTGCTTCCATTGCAGCAACCTGCCGAAGCACTTCTTCAAGAGCGTCAAGATGGAGTACCAGCAGATCATCGCCGGCACGGTGGGCCGCGAGAACACCTACGGCACCTGCGAGGGCCTGGTGAAAGCCAGTCCGATGAGCTTCGCGCGCTTCTCCACCAACGATCTGGAAGGCAGCATCGATGGCTACGTGGGAGAGGGCGAATTCACCGACGATCCGCTGACCACTTTCGGCGGCGCCGGCGTGGTCAAGATTCCGCACCTCCAGACGCTGCTGCGCTTCATCTGCGAGAACGGCTTCGAGCATCACGTAGCCGCTAACATGTCCATCGTTGCCGGCGCCGTGCAGGAAGCCACCTCCAATTACCTGGGCTGGAACGTCGCCATTCACGAGTAGGGCACGCTTCCCGTGGGGCCGGCCCGAACCTCTATTTCAGCCGGCCCAGGAAAAGTGTGTGCCATCTCCCTGAACTCGCGTGCGACCGGCAGCGCCGCGCTTCCACGATGAAGCCTGCCTGAACCATGAGTCTTTCGAAAGCCGGGTCGGGCGCCGCCGACCAGAGGGCCAGGCACCCGGCGGGCCGCAAGGCGGCGCGGGCATTTTGCAGACCGGCGGAATCGTAGAGCCGCCCGTTGCCGCCCGTGCTTAACGCCGCCGGCCCGTTATCCACGTCGAGGATGATGCTGTCGAAACTCCCCCGCGCTTCGCGAATCACTTCGCCGACATCCTGTTGCCGGACGGTCACCCGGGGATCCGCCAGGACATCCGCCGCCAGGGGAAACGCAGGGTTCCGATTCCAGGCGATCACCGCGCCCAGGATCTCGGCCATCACAACCGTGGCGTCCGCTGCCACAGCCCCTAGCACAGCTCTTAAGGTGAACCCGAAGCCCAGCCCGCCGATCAGCACACGTGCGCGCCGAATCCCGTGCACGTGCGCACAAGCCAATTCGGCCAGCTTCTCCTCGGAAGCGTGCTGGCGGGTGGACATCAGCGGAATGCCATCTACCCGGATCGCGTAGCTCCCGTCGTGCTCGTGGAGCGAGATGGACTTACCGTCGGGTGTCAGCGCCTGATCGACTGTAGTCCATTTCTTCACGGGCGAGGGAACCAAACCGTAGCGCTGGCCCGGACGTCCATACGGAAGGGGGAGTCCAGCTCGGCTGCTACCGGCGTGAACAACGCCACGGGCGCGGGCGTCTCGAGGGACATTTCCGATATGATAGCACCAGGTTTTCACATGACACTCTGGATTCGGCGCGGCGCGGTGGTTCTGGTTCTTCTGGCGGGCGTCAGTGTCTACGCGTTACAGCAGCAAGGCGGCGGCCGCGGAGGCCGGGGTGGCGGCGCCGAGGAGGAAGACGTCGTCCTGCCCAACGGCAAGTCGCAGAAAGACGAAATCCTCAAGGCCGAGCATCGGCAGAACATCAAGGATGCCGCCGATCTGGCGGAACTGGCCGAACAACTGAAGATCGATCTGGAAAAGAACGATCGCTATGTCCTCTCCCTGGCGACGCTCAAGAAAACCGATGACATCGAGAAACTGGCCAAACGAATTCGCGCGCGCCTGCGCCACAATTAGCCTGCTCTTCTGTTGGCCGCTCGGTGCGCCGGCGGCCCAGACGTCAGCAGCACAGACCCATGCGCCCGCGGCCCAGACCCAGGTGTCGGCGGCCCAGACGGAGGCGCGGGCGGCACAGACCCAGACGCCGGCGGTACAGACCCAGACGCCGGCGACCCAGACCCAAATGCCGGCGGCCCATACCGAGGCGACGGCGGTACAGACCATGGCACCGGCGGCACAGGCCCAAACGCCGGCGCAGACCCAGGCGCCCGAGGCCCGGACTAATACGCCGGCCGTCGCGCTACTCGACGCGGACGACGCGGTGCAGTGGCAGATCTGGACGCGCGAGCCGGGCTGGCAGGTGATCGCGCCGCCGGGCGCTCTGGCGCCGGACATCGATTCGCGTGTGCGGGCGCTGGCCGCCGCCGTGGAAAGCGCGATTCAGAGCGGCTCGGTGGACCCGGCGCGGGTCTACATCGCCGGCCGCGGCGATGCGGTCGCGGCGGTCTTCTACGCCATCTCGCGAATGCCGGATCTGTGGGCCGCGGGCGCCGCGC
>JANYJN010000644.1 GCA_025358475.1 Candidatus Solibacter sp. | reverse complement strand
TACGACACGTGAGCGCCGCGCGTTCCCACATACACCGAGTACAGCGACTGGCTGGCCGCCATGTAGAGCCGGTTGCGCTTGGGACCGCCGAAGCAGAGGTTGGCGCAGATTTCGGGCAGCAGGATCATGCCGATGCGTTGGCCTTGCGGCGAAAAGACGTGGACGCCGTCGTAGCCCGCGCCGCCGCTGGCAGCCGCCCAGATATTGCCGTCGACATCGGCGCGGATTCCGTCCGAGCCGCCGGACCTATCGTTGAGCTTCATGTCGGTGAACAGCCGCCCGCCGCTCAGCTTGTTGGCTGCCACGTCGAAGACCTGTATGTTACCGGGCGCGCCGGTATCGACGAGATACAGCTTCTTGTAGTCGGGCGAAAAGCAGAGGCCGTTGGGCTTGTCGAAGGCGTCGGTCACCACCTCGATGCGGGCCGTCTTGGGGTCCACGCGGTAGACCGCCTCTTTGATCTCCTGCCGCGCGGGAACGCCTTCGTAGCTTCCCATGATCCCGTAGGGTGGGTCGGTGAACCAGACGCCGCCATCGGGATGGACCACGATGTCGTTGGGGGAATTCAGCGGCTTGCCGTTGTACTTGCCGGCGATTACGGTGACGCTGCCATCGTGCTCATAGCGCACCACGCGGCGCGCGGCGTGTTCGCACGCCAGTTGGCGGCCTTCGAAATCGAAGGTGTTGCCGTTGCTGTAGCCCGACGGGCTACGGAAAACGCTGACGTGCCCGTCTTCTTCGGTCATGCGCAACTGGCGGTTGTTGGGAATGTCGCTCCATAGCAGGTACTGTCCCTGAGCGCACCAGGCCGGCCCCTCGGCCCATCTGGTCCCGACGTAGTGGCGGTAAATGACGGCGTTAAAGAGCTTGTATTTGGCGAAACTTTTGTCAAGCGCCACGATGTCGGGATCGGGATAGCGCGTGGTCTGCTGGTTGGTCCAGTCGCGCGATTGGGCCTGCACAAGCGCGGGAACGGCCGCGGCCAGGGAGAGGAACGAACGCCGAGCCGGGCGGGGGGCAACTTTCGATGGGTGGAGAGGCATCGGCGAAATTGTACATCATTCCGCGGCTGCCGCGTCAGAAAAGTACATTGGGCTAGCCGGACTAGTCTGCTCCCGGATTGGCAGTCTGAAGCCTGTTACCAAGGACACCGGGCACCTCGGCGACGCGCGAGAGACGAAAATCCGCGTGCTGCCGCTGCGCCGGGAGGCGCCCATTTACATTTCGAAGAGATTTCGGCCGTTGGCGGACGGAGTCGCGCAGATCAACAGCGTAGTCTGGGTGCGGACAGATGGTGCTCGAGATCTTCGAGTGCCTCACTTGTCGCGGTAGGTGAGTGGCGGCTTCTGGCCGGCGGGAACGCGGGAGCGGTACTCGAAACCGGCGCGGCGTTTTTCGAAACTGGCCCTGGCGGCTGCCACCTGTGTGGGGTCGGTGAAGAGATCGATGGCGGTCAGCACGAGCGATTTGGCAGCCACCACCATGCCCTTGCGGCCGATGCTCATGCCGGCGCAGGCGGCCGACTGCCAGGTGTGCGCCGGCACGCCGGGAACGAACGTGGCGGTCTCGATCTGTGCCATGGGCAGGGCCCAACTGACGTCGCCGGCATCGGTGGATGCCGGGCCCTTACCATCGCTGGGCGGCTCGATGGTCTCCTGGGTGCCCATTGGCCGGGTGCTATCGGGCAGCGTTTTGCGGATGGTTTCGGCGAACGCCTGCTCTTCGCGGGTGTAGGTGACGCCGCCCACCAGCCGCATGTTTTTATCGACCAGCGCGGCGAGGGCGTCATTCGGCAGGGTGTTGTAATCGCTGCCGATCAGTTCCATCTCCATGCGGGTCTCGCTGGCCAGGGCGCCGGCCTGCGCGCACTTCATGATGCGCTCCCAGATGCCATCGAGCGTGGGCATGCTTGGGTGGCGAGCGAGAAGGAACATCTCGGCATAATCGGGCACGATGTTGGGGGCGGCGCCGCCGTTGGTGATGATGTAGTGTATGCGGGTGGCTTCGGGGACGTGCTCGCGCAGGAATTCGACGGCGTTGGCCATGATCATGAGGCCATCGAGGGCGGAGCGGCCGGCATCGGGTGCGGCCGAGGCATGGGCGGGTTTGCCGTAGAAGCGGAACTTGGCGGAAATGAGGGCGAGCATACTTTTCAGCGACGCGCCGTTGTAGTCGGCCGGATGCCAGCTCAGCACCGTGTCGACGTCTTTGAAGACGCCGGCACGAAGCATATACACCTTGCCGTCTCCGCCTTCCTCGGCGGGCGTGCCGTAGAAGCGAATGGTGCCGGCGGCCTTGTTGGCGGAGAGCCATTCCTTGAGGGTGACGGCGGCGAACAGCGACGCCGTGCCCAGCAGGTTGTGGCCGCAGCCATGTCCGGGTCCGCCATTGACGAGGGGCTTGCGCTCCGGCGTGGCGTCCTGGGAGAGACCGGGCAAGGCGTCGTACTCGCCCATGATGGCGATCACCGGCTTACCCTGGCCCCAGGTGGCGGTGAAGGCCGTGGGCATGCCGGCCACATTTTCGACGAGGGAGAACCCCGCCGCGCGCAATTCGGATTGGAGGAGCGCGGCGCTCTGGTTTTCCTTGAAGCCCATCTCGGCGAACTCCCAGATCTTTCGCGAGACTTCGCCGTAATGGGCGGCGCGAGTGTCCATGGATTGGAGGATGGCGCGGGTGTCGCCAGCCAACAGGGGGATGGTGGCGAGGAGGAGAAGGAGAAGGGTCCGCATACAGGATGAGGATAGCGGATTGCGGGTGCGGGCTGCGCGTGGATGCATCAGGCGTGATCCCTTTGCGGCAGGTGCTTAACCGCTTTGGGGGACACGACCAACGAGGAGCGTATCCGGCAGGCTTGCGTCGCCGCGTGAGACCACGGACAATCAAGGGCATGAAATCGCCGCTCGCCGTGTGGGCGCTCGCCGTTGTGTTTCCCTGCCTGACGCCGGCCGCCGGGCGGTGCGGCGGTGTGGGTTGAGTGACGCTGCGCCGGCATTCGAAATGGCGATTGCCGTGGAACCGGCGGACATCGATGAGTTGGGTCACGTGAACAACGTGGTGTATCTTCGCTGGGTGCAGGATATCGCCGTGGCGCACTGGAGGGCGGCGGCGTCGCGTGACGATCAGGAAAAGCTGGTGTGGATCGTGGTGCGGCACGAGATCGATTACAAGCGGGCAACCCGGCTGGGCGACGGGATCGTGGGCCGGACGTGGGTCGGCGCCGCGACGCGGATCAAGTTCGAACGGCACACGGAATTGCTGCGGGCGAGCGACGGGTGTCTGCTGGCGAAGGCGAGGACGGTGTGGTGCCCCATCGACGCGGTCACGGGCAAGCCGACCAGTGTGAGCGCCGCAGTGAGGGCGGCGTTCTCGGTGTCTTAGGGTTAACGCAGGAATAACCTCACATT
>JANYJN010000764.1 GCA_025358475.1 Candidatus Solibacter sp. | reverse complement strand
CAGGGACCATAAATGCAGCGAATATTTTAGCGCTGCAGGCCCAAAATGAGTTGACGGCGGCCTATAACGCTGCTGCGGGCACAGCTTCCACTGCTACTAAGAATGGAGATTTGGCTGGCCAAATCCTCTTCGCCGGCGTCTATACTGCCTCCTCCTCACTCTTGATAAACGGGACTGTCACGCTCGACGCCCAGAACAACCCGAATGCCCAGTTCATCTTCCAGATCGGCAGCGCTCTCACGACGGCAACCGGTAGTAACGTGCTCCTCATCAACGGCGCCGTGCCTGCGAACATCTTTTGGCAGGTCGGAAGTTCGGCCACGCTGGGAACCACCTCTTCGTTCTCAGGGAACATACTGGCCATGCAATCCATCTCGCTCGGCACCGGCACATCTTTTCAAGGGAGAGCTTTGGCTCGCACCGGCGCCGTTACACTGCTTGGCAATGCGGTGAACGCACCCGCAACTCTCGGCGGAAATGGCGGTGGGCCGCCTACACCGCCTTCGGCCACGCCCGCGCCGTCATCGCTACTCCTGCTGGCTACAGCGCTGCTTTGTGCCGGAATTTACCAGGCGCGTGACCGGCTGCTAAAGCCGTTTCGCCGGAATTAGCGATCCCGCAAAACGCAGTTTTTTTGAGCTGTGGCGCACGCGCACCTCGCTGCCCCTCAAAGGTGGGAGCGCAGTTGCTGCTCAACTCGCCCTGTCTGCCTTTCTACCAGGGCTGACCCGGTACAGCGGGGACACGGGCATGGAGTTCGAACTGCCGTGCGGAGCAGAAACAGCCCCCGGGGTAGCGCAGGTGCTTCGCCCAATGCCACCTGATTTGTCAAAGGAATGGGCATGCCGCGGCATTTGATGGGGCGGCCCCCTTTGTCCTGGGGCCCTCTGGGGACGGACGCCCTTGTCCCGCAGCCGGAACCACGATATCAGCATCTGGCAGGACGCCGGCAGGCCGACTGGGGTGCCGGCCCCCGAGCGCCGGAATGCCCCACCACTTGTGCAGAGTGGCATTCGGCGCTTTCGCCTGCGACCCACATGATTTCGTGATTCTTACTGAGCGGCCTTACGCTGACCGGCTTTCGCCACAGAAATTAATTAGCGCGGCAACTGGTCCCGCAGAAGCGGATAAACGCTCTTGGTAAACCTCACGGCGGCATCCATCGCCTCCGTGTTTCCACCCTTGCCTGTCCAGACGAAGATACGGACCAGAGCGGTGTCGCTGCGCTGGTCGCGCAACGCGTCGGCGGCCAGCCAGAATTTTGCCGCCCACTCGCCCGCCACCACACGGCGCGGAGTTTGATACCAGTACGTCACCGCTGCTTGCTGGTTGTTGCCGGCCATCAGCAGCCGGTTTACTGTGATGCTGCCGGATGGAAAACCGAGCGTGAGATCCCCGGCTTCCCGCGGTGCCCAGCCGGTCGCGGGCAAGCAGACTTTCGGCGAATGGGGTTGCCGGTCGCCTCCGCGTTGGGACTGGAACCACGCCACCAGCAAATCCGCGTACAAGCCGGTGCGGCGGTCCAGATACGTGCTGGTAATCCGCGCGTCAGCCCCCAGCGTTCGTGCCATGCCTTCGCTGAGCAAGTCCTCACGAACCAGTTGCCAGTCCCCGATTGCGGTGGGAAAGCTCGCCAGGTTGGGAGCCGGAGGCAGATGCTCCGCGCCGGCAACGAAAGCTGCCGCCAGCGCCTGCAGCGCCAGCGCGACTGCCACCAGAAAAAGCCACCGATTACGCATGGCGGCCCCATATTCGGTTGAGAAGGCGGTGAATCAGGAAAATCGCCGCTATGCATGCCACGAAAATCAGCCAGCCGGCGAAGGTATGGAAAGCACCCTCGGAAAGCGCGGGCACGCTGGCGCTGGCCGCCACCCGGAAGGCGTTAGCGAGGATGGCCACTGGGATCGCCGCCACCAGCAGGGCGCCGCGCATCCAGGGCCGAGGGTCGGCAAGGTAGGCAAATACCACCCCGGCGAAGCCCAGGGGAATCAGATAGCGCAGACCGTTGCATGCTTCCACCACGGCAACCCGGTGAGCCCCCACCTGAAGTACATTTCCCTCGCGAACTACGCCGATTCCGGCAGCCCACAGGATGGCTGCTGCCTGCCGCGTGGCCAGCAACTGAAGGGGAAGCGTGAACTGGTTGTAGACGATCAACAATTTGGGCAGCATGAACAGGGAAAGCAGCAGCGGAAAGCCCCAGGCGCGGGCGCGGGCAAGACCGCCGAAGCACATCACCACCCCAACAACGGAGCATAGAAAGCCCAGCGATCCGGCGAACAATCCGACGCCCAGCGTCCCGGCCAACTGCAGCGCCGCTCCGGCGGCGAGCCAGGCGAACCCCCACAGCGTCGGCTCGGCCGGTACCCTCCGCCACTGGTCCCGTTCCCGCCAGACGATCCACAGAATCACCACCGGGACCAGAAAGCCGTGCCCCATATCTTCGTCGTTCCACCACTGGTCGGCCATGCCGCGCAGCACGCTTGCGTAACACACCAAAAGGGAAACAGTGGCCAGCACAATGGCCGCCCGGAGTTTGGGATTCATGTCGAATCTTCAGTATACGCGGCTCCGTCCGCTCCCGGCACTACGTTCCCGGACTGTCGCTCCGCCACGGGTGCGCGACACAGCAGTGGAGCATCGCTGCGCCCAATCCCAGCCGCGACCGTTAGTACCTACATGTTTGAATTCGGCGACTTTCTGGCAGCATATTCTCACGCAAGTCATTCGTCGCCAATGTTTGTCGGGCTCCTGCCGGACTCCGAAATAGGCGCCAACTTCCGCCAAGACTTGCGCGGCGCCAGCCCACGTCTCTCCGCTTCCTCCGCGTTCTCAGGTGTTGACTTTCCTCCGTCGTTCTCTGCGTTCTACTCTCCGCGTCTCTGCGCCTCCGCGTCAAGTACACGGCTTGTTTGGTTCCGGCTTCGCCGGGTTAGGGAGTGTGGGAATTGCGGCGCAAAGC
>JANYJN010000621.1 GCA_025358475.1 Candidatus Solibacter sp. | reverse complement strand
TCCCAGAGCCGTGGCGCGGTAAACCTTGCGCAGCGACCTGCCGTTGCGCTGCTGCCGGGAACGTAGATAGCCCTTCTTCTCCAGCCCGTGGAGCAGGGGATACAGACTGCCCGGGCTGATCCGGTAGCCGTGCCGGCCCAGTTCTTCGATCATGCCGAGCCCGAAAATGGGCTCTTCGGAGGCGTGATGCAGGACGTGCAGCCGAATCAGGCCGGAGTAGAGATCGCGGTCGGCCGGCAGGCCGTTAGAATCGGACTTCGTTTTCGACATGCGACTATGCGAGATCCGAGTATAGGGACGCAAATCGCCGCCTGTCAAGCGTGCCAATGAGAGACAATGATCGTTCGTGTCCGCCACCCTTCAACCCGTCATCGAACGGCGCGGCCCACCGTCCGGACTGTGGTGGCGCTGGGCCGTGGTGCTGGGGCCGGGCGTCCTGCTCTATTTTTTCGCCCTGCCCGGAATGAACACCGCCCAGGAGCGCCTGTTCGCGATTTTCGCCGCGACCATCATCGCGCTGGTGGCGCAGCCGGTCCCCATGGGGGTGAGCGTCCTGATGGCCATGACCTTACTGGCGTTGACGGGCACGCTTACGCCGGTCAGGGTGCTGGCCGGATTCGGCAATATCACGGTGTGGATGGTGTTCACGGCGTTTCTGTTTTCGCGCGCGGTGACGCAGACCGGATTCGGCACGCGCGTGGGGTATCTGTTCATTGAGCGCTTCGGGCGGACGCCCTTGCGGCTAGGCTATTCCCTGGCGGCGGCGGACCTGGTGCTGGCGCCGTTCATCCCGTCGGATACGGCGCGCGGGGGCGGCGTGATATTCCCCATCACGCGCTCCGTGGCCAGCGCCTTCGGGTCGGAACCGGGGCCGACGGCCGGGAAGATCGGGTCGTTCCTGATGCTGGTGAGCTTCCACACCACGTACGCCGCGTCGGCGATGTTCCTCACCGGGATGGCGGCGAACCCGCTGATCGCGGAGTTCGCGCTCAAGATCGGGCACGTGGAACTGACGTGGGGGCGGTGGCTCGCGGGGTCGATCGTGCCGGGATTACTGACGCTAGGGATTTTGCCGTGGCTGCTGTTGCGGCTGGTTCGGCCCCAGATCCAGCACACGGAAGAGGCGCGCACCATGGCGCGGCAGGAACTGGCGCGGCGAGGTCCCATGGAGCGGCGGGAGAAGTGGCTGGTAGGCATCATGTTGGGCGTGATGGCGGGCTGGGTGACCGCGCCGTGGCACGGCGTGCCGAATACCTTTGTCGCGCTGAGCGGCCTGTGCGCGCTGCTGTTGGCGCGGGTGATTGCGTGGGAAGATCTGTTGGCCGAGCACCGGGCCTGGGATGCTCTGATCTGGTTCGCGCCGCTGGTGATGATGTCGGACGCGATGAACGAAACGGGCGCCATCAGAGTGTTGAGCGGCGGGCTGTTCGCCGGGATGCATGGCTGGGCGTGGCCGCTCGCGCTGGCGGCCTTGGTGACGGCGTACTGCTATGTGCATTACGGGTTCGCCAGCTTGACGGGCCACGTCACGGCGCTCTATCCGGCGTTCCTGGACGCGACGCTAGCCGCCGGGGCGCCCCCAATGATGGCGGCGCTCGCTCTGGCGTACTTTTCCAACCTGAACGCGGCCATGACGCACTACGGTACGGGGTCGGCGCCGGTCTTCTTCGGGGCAGGCTACGTGCGGCAGGGGGAATGGTGGCGGCTGGGGTTCCTGATCTCGCTGGTCAATCTGGTGATCTGGCTGGGGATCGGGCCGGTGTGGTGGAAACTGGTGGGGATCTGGTAAACCGGGGACGGACTTCAGGTTTGCCGGCTTGTGTCTTTGGGTGCTTTTTCGACCCTTTCCCCCGGCCACCAGAAGGTAGAACAACCCACGTCGCGTGGCTTGGTGGGGCGGACCCCCTGGCCCGCGCGGGACGCCCTCGTCCTGCTGCCGGAACAACGATATCAGCATCTTGGCGGGTGCCAGCAGGCCGACGGGGGGGCGGCCGCGGACCGGGGGGTCCGCCCCACCAAGCAGGCATCTCACGCGGCAACGCTCAGTTTTTGATGGAGTTTCGCGGGCCGCAGACTCATTCCAACAGACGACAGAAGGCGACGTTCTGCCCACCTCATTCGCCCACCGCCGTTGTCAAAAGCCTATCGGTTTCGCCCTGGCGCCTTCGAATCTGAGATGGGGGGCTTGACAAGGGCTGCCGCAACGGTAGAATAAACTTCATCTAAGCGCTGTTATGCAAACCGCTTGTGAACACTCTCGCACCCAGATCATCGCCCGCAGAGACGGGGTGGACTACATTGAATGTCTCGATTGCCGGGAGATCTTCGAAGCCGAAGATCTTGAGCCCGTGAAAGTTGAGGAAGAGGAAGAATAGCCCTGCCATGCGTTAGCATGGAAGGACATGCACGATCTCACCTATTTCAGGAGCAATTTCGAGCGAATTGCGGAGCGTCTGGCGACCCGCGGCGGCGCCATCAACCTGGAGGGTTTCCGCGACCTGGATGGCAAGCGCCGGGCGGCCATCTCGCAGGCTGAGCAACTGAAAGCGCGCAAGAACCAGGAGTCTGTCGAGATCGGCAAGTTAAAGCGCGAAGGGGCCGACACCGCGGAGCGGCAAAAGCAGGTGCGCGCCATCGCGGAGCAA
>JANYJN010000558.1 GCA_025358475.1 Candidatus Solibacter sp. | reverse complement strand
GAGATCTACCGCGTGACGGTGGACGCCGGGGTGACGGGCAACGTGTTCCTGAAAGGTCATCGCATTCGCCTGGAGATTTCGAGTAGCAATTTCCCGCGCTTTGACCGAAATTCCAATACCGGCGGTGCGGTGGAGCAGGCGGCCCGGCTGGTAAAGGCGAGCCAGACGGTGTATCACGATAGCGCGCACCCATCCTGCCTGGTGCTGATGGTGATGCCGGGGAAGGGGTAGCGCCACGCCAACCGGTGCCGCACCCGAGAAGGTGAGAAAAAAACGGTTCGCGCGCGGACCCCGCCTCCACCACTAACGGTGAGCCCTCTGCCTGTAATGAGGCAGGCTTCAGCACGCCAAAGCCGTCCGAAGGCCGGCCATGCCTCTCCTAAAGTGTCTTTCGGCCCTATCCTCGCGCTTGCCGCCATTGAGGCGTAAACCTTTCGCGCATTGCACGCGTCGTACAATGTAGGGAGGAAGTACAAGAGGATGGCTATGCGCATAATTTTTGCCGGAATCGTCTTAGTCTGTGCCACTCTAGGGTTCGCCGATACCGTTACGCTGAGAAGCGGACGCGTGATCAATGGCACGTATCTCGGCGGGACCGCCCGCACCGTGCGCGTCGACGATGGCGTCAACGTGCGGACCATCGACGTCTCCGACATCCTGCGCATCCAGTTTGGCGGCGACTCTTACGAAAGCTTAAACCGCAACTCAGGCGGATCCTCCAGCCGGCCCACCCCGAATAGGGCCGACCCCAGTTTAAGTTCCGATCCGAATGACGGGCCCGCCCTGCGAAGGGCCGATTCGAGTTCGAACTCCGACGCGGACGCGGACCGTCCGGCCTTGCGCCGCTACCCGGAAAACGTGAGCCGCAACCCGGAAAACGTGATGCGCGCCGACGGATCGGAGCCTCCCCCACCCGCCATGGCAACCAGCGGCACGCTTCCCGCCGGCACCAACCTGGTGATCCGTATGATCGAAGCGGTGGATTCCGAAACTCATCGGGTGGGCCAGACTTTCCGCGCCAGCCTGGATCAGCCCGTGATCGTGGATGGCGAGACAGTGATCCCGCGTGGCGCCGATGCCTGGGTCAGACTGGTGGACGCCAGGGACTCCGGCAAGCTCACTGGCCGCGCCGGCCTCACGCTCTCGCTGCAATCGGTAAGCATCAACGGGCAAATGGTGGATATCGACACGCAGAGCGTCAATAAGGAGAGCGGCTCGCAGGGTGAGAAGACGGCGAAAGTGGCCGGCGGTACGGCGGTTGTGGGCGCCATCATCGGTGCCATCGCCGGCGGCGGCAAGGGCGCGGCCATCGGCGCCGGCGCGGGCGCGGCGGCGGGCGCCGGCTCGCAGGTGATCCTCGGTGGACAGCGCGTGCGCATTCCGTCGGAAACGCGGCTCACTTTCGTGCTCGACAACCCGGCTCGTTTTTGATGGATCAACCCACAGCGATTGTTACTGGCGGCAGCCGTGGAATCGGTCGCGCCATCGCAACGGAGCTTGCTAAGACGCACCGCGTGATTGCCACCTACCGTGCGCGTAAGGACGCGGCGGACGCCTTGCGCAACCAGACCGGCTGCGACATTTTTCAGTGCGAGATCTCAAGCCGTGAGGATCGCGCCGCGCTGCTCGTCTTCGCACGCCAGCGCTTTGAAAAGCTCGACCTGCTGGTCAACAACGCCGGCATGGCCCCGCGCGAGCGCCGCGACCTGCTGGATGCCACCGAAGAGAGCTTCGACGAGTTGATCTGGACCAACCTCAAGGGCCCCCATTTCCTCACCCAGCAGGCGGCGCGCTGGATGGCCGAAGCCGCCGGGGGCGGTGCCGGCCGCATCGCCTTCGTGACATCGATCTCCGCTTACACCGCCAGCGTCAACCGCGGCGAGTATTGCATCTCCAAGGCCGCCCTCAGCATGAGCGTGGCACTCTATGCCCAGCGTCTGGCGGAGGTAGGCATCAAGGTTTTCGAGATCCGCCCCGGCATCATACGCACCGACATGATCGCCAAAGTGGAAAAAGCCTACGACGAAAAGATTGCCGCTGGCCTGCTCCCCCAACGCCGCATGGGCGAGCCAAGCGATGTCGCCAAAGCCGTCCGCGCCATCGCCGATGGGCTCCTCGATTACTCCACCGGGCAGGTCCTCAACGTCGACGGCGGCTTCAGCCTGCGCAGTCTTTAGTAGGACAGGCCTCAGGCCTGTCCATCCGAGCGCAGCTCGGACTGACATCCTACCGAATCACCCAGACGTCCAAATCCTGCTGCTGATCCCGCCCTTCCTCCACCTGGAAAACCCGCGGGCTCATAGCGTCGATATCTCCGGTCACGGGCGATCGATACTCGAACGTGCCCGCCAGGCGGTAAGTGCCGGGCGCCAGTCCCAGGAAGTTATATTGCCCCCGTAGGTCACTGCGTGTGGAGCGTAACTCGACCACGCGCTTATGGGTAACTTCGTCGTACGCTTCCAGAAAGACCGGCACCCCGCCGGCCGGCTCGTGGGCACCCATGGTCACCGTGCCGTGTACGCCGCCCGGCTTGTTAGATACCACGATGCGCACGCTGCAACGGTTGTTCTGTTGGAATGGGCCTTCGGCCCGCGAAACGTCAGGAAAAACGGAGCACTATCGCGAGAACTGCGGGATTCGTGGGGCGGCCCCCCGGTCCGCGGCCGATTCCCCCGTCGGCCCGCGGGCACCTTGCAAGATGCTCATATTGTCGTTCCGGCAGCGGGACAAGGGCGTCCCGCGCGGACCGGGGGTACGCGCCACCAATTCGGCGAGGGTGGTGCGCAAGCGCTAGGGGCGGAAGACCGGCTGGGTCCACGCGCACAAACCGAACGACGATTCCACGCGGGCGCGGACATACTTTTCCGCTCCGGTGAAGCGGTATACCGCCCGCGTGTCGAAGGTCTTGGCCAGAACCTTGCCGCCGCTTCCGATGAAGTACGTGGTGAATTTTTCCGTGGACCGCGGATCGATTTCAATTCGGTACTCCTCCGCGGAAACCTGAATATCGGCGAGATTGACGCCGGTGCTGGCGTAGAACTGGCCCTTCTCGATGGCGCCGCGAATCGCCGCCGCGGTCAGCGATTCGGCGCGCACCTGAATCCACCCTCTGCCCGGGTTGGAGAACTCGCGGCCGAATTTCTTGAAACCATGGGCGTCATCGACGGCGATGCCGTTAATCCGCCTGCCGGCTGTC
>JANYJN010000540.1 GCA_025358475.1 Candidatus Solibacter sp. | reverse complement strand
TCGTACTGGCCGCTCCAGGCGAACGAATACCCGGATGGAAGCTTCACCTTATCGCGCACCACCTTTTTCGCTTCCTCGACATAGCTGCCGATATCGCGGCCGGCGACATCGACATACACATAACCGTTCAGCATGCCGTTCTCGTCGCGCAGCATCGCGGGACCGCTCACCACCTGGATCTCGGCCAGTTGCGCGAGCGGTACCTGGGTCTGGCCGTCCATCGTAGGCACCAGAACGCGCCCTAATTTGTCCGGATCGCTGCGGTAATCCCGCATGTAGCGAACGTTGATGGGATAGCGCTCGCGGCCCTCAATGGTCGTGCTCACGTTCTCGCCGCCGATGGCGCTCATGATTACGTCCTGAGCGTCGTCAATGCTCAAGCCGTAGCGCGCCAGCTCGTCGCGATTCCACTTGAAATCGAGGAAGTAGCCGCCGCTGGTGCGCTCCGAAAAAACACTTCGCGTGCCCTGCACCTTTGGCAACAACGCCTCGATCTGGGTGCCGAGATCTTCGATCTTCTTGATGTCAGCACCGTAGATCTTGATTCCTACAGGCGTGCGAATGCCTGTGGTGAGCATGTCCACGCGCGCCTTGATGGGCATAGTCCAGGCATTCGAAGTGCCGGGAATTTTGAGCGCCTGGTTCATCTCTTCCACCAATTGTTCGTTTGAGATGTGGTCAGAAGTGAACCTGCGGAATATGCCCTTCGCCCATTTGGGCGCCCAGGAGGAATACCAGGTGTCCACCTTCCGCCACTCGGTCTCTGGTTTGAGAACAATGACCGTCTCCATCATTGAGAACGGAGCGGGATCAGTGGACGTTTCCGCGCGACCCGCCTTGCCCAGCACGGTGGATACTTCAGGGAATTGCTTGATAATGCGATCCTGCACCTGCATCAACTGTTGCGCCTGCGTGACGGAAACGCCAGGGAGCGTCGAAGGCATGTAGAGTAACGAGCCCTCATCCAGGGGCGGCATGAACTCAGAGCCCAGTTTCTCGAAGACGGGAACGGTTATGGCGACCAGAGCTACGGCCCCGGCGATCACGAACCATTTCCATCGCAATGCCAGCTCGCATACCGGTGCGTACAGCCGGATCAGGATTTTGCTGATGGGGTGCGTCTCTTCCGAATGGATCGTGCCCACCAGGACGGCGTTCGCCACGCGAGCCAGCCAGCGCGGCCGGAACTCATAGTTCTTCATGTGGGTAAACAGCAGCCGCATGGCCGGATCCAGCGTGATCGCCAGAAACGCCGCAATAATCATGGAAAACGTCTTCGTATAGGCAAGCGGCTTGAACAACCGGCCTTCCTGCGCTTCCAATGTCAGCACCGGCAGGAAGGCGACGGCGATGACCAGCAGGGCAAAGAAACTGGGCCCGCCGACTTCTTTGACCGCATCGATTACCACCCGGTGATAATCCTGCTTGCGGCCGGTGCGTTCCCATTCTTCGAGCTTTTTATGGGTCTGTTCGACCACCACGATGGCCGCGTCCACCATGGCCCCAACCGCGATCGCGATCCCCCCCAGGGACATGATGTTCGATGTCACGCCAATCATCTTCATGGGGATGAATGAAATGATCACGGCCACGGGAATGGTGATGATCGGGATGACGGCACTAGGGATGTGCCAGAGGAAGATCATGATGACGATGGCCACGATGATTAACTCTTCGGTGAGAGTTTGCTTCAGGTTTTCGATGGAGCGCAGGATAAGTTCGGACCGGTCATATGCGGTAACCACCTTCACCCCAGCAGGAAGACCTCCCTCGATGTCTTTGAGTTTCTGCTTGACGCGCTCGATCACTTGCAGGGCGTTCTCTCCCTGGCGCATGATGACAATGCCGGCGACCGTCTCACCTGTCCCGTTCCAATCCGCAACCCCGCGGCGGATGTCGGGTCCGAGAGTGACTTCGCCTACATCGGCTATGCGGATGGGAACGCCGCCCGGAGTCTTCGCCAACACGATCTTGCCGATGTCGCCGGTCGATTGCGCGTAGCCGCGGCCACGCACCATATACTCGGCGCCGCTAAATTCCACCAGCCGGCCGCCGACGTCGTTGTTGCCGCTGCGCACCGCCGCCACTACCTTGCTAATCGGAATGTTATACGATTGCAGCTTGTTTGGATCGACGTTGACCTGGTACTGCCGCACGAATCCGCCCAGTGGCGCTACCTCGGCGACGCCGGGAACCGACTTCAGGTAGTAGCGAAGGTACCAGTCCTGATAACTGCGCAGGTCAGCCAGACTCTGCTTCCCCGTCGTGTCGATCAGGGCGTACTCAAACACCCATCCAATGCCCGTAGCGTCCGGTCCGAGTTCGGTTTTGACGCCTTGCGGCAGTCGCGGCAGCACGTTCGAGAGGTATTCAAGTGTCCGGGAACGTGCCCAATAAATGTCCGTACCTTCTTCGAAGATAATGTAAACGTAGGAGTACCCGAAGTCCGAAAACCCGCGCACATCCTTCACTTTCGGTGCGCCCAACATCGCGGTGACCAGCGGATACGT
>JANYJN010000506.1 GCA_025358475.1 Candidatus Solibacter sp. | reverse complement strand
CGCAGGCCCATCCCCACAGGCCAGGAGTCTGGTCCTGCATATCAACCCACCGGCACGTCCGGTGCGGATTGCATGGCCAGTTGGGCGAAGCCACGGCCAATCTGGACTATGCCACCGAACAGGAAGTCAAAAAATCGCTCGGCGGCCTCTCCTACCGGCCCACCACGCTGGTGATCGCCCACCGCTACTCCATGATCAAGGACGCGGACCATGTGATTGTGATGGATCAGGGCCGAATCGTGGAGCAAGGAACTCCCGATGGACTGATCGCGGCGCGCGGCTGGTTCGCCCAACTGGCCATGCAATCCGCACCGGACGTGCCGGTGGGTTGATATGCAGGACCAGACTCCTGGCCTGTGGGGATGGGCCTGCGGCCCGCTCAATTCCATGAAACGCGGAGCACTATCGCGAGAACGGGCGGATTAGTGGGGCGGATCACAGGGTCCGCGCGGGGAGTCCCCGTCCGGCTGCCGGAACGACGAGATCGACATCTTTCAGTGTGCCGGCAGGCCGACGGGGGCGTCGGCCGCGGACCAGGGGGTCCGCCCCACCAAGCCACGAGGGTGGTTTCGACCCTGTTGGGATGGGCCTATCGGAATGACAGGCCGGGAGGCCGGTCCTACTTCACTTCGCACGGTCCCAGAAGATGGTGCAGTCCTCCATGTCCACGTGTTGTTTATAGAGAGTCTTGAAACCGTACTTGGCGATCTCATCGTCGTCACAACTGTAGGCCGTGGCGAACATTCCCGATTGCACCTGGCGTTTGACCTCGGCTTCGTTGAGGATGTGCATCAGCGCCGCCTCGGCGGGCGACAGGTTGACCAGGTGCGTGTAGGACAATTCGTAACCCGGTGGCGGTGTGCGCCGCGTCAGGAAATAGAGTGGCTCCAGGGCGAAAATGGGTTGGTTTTGCGGAGTCACCTGGTCCACTTTCGCGGCCAGGCGTTGGTAGACGCTCCAGGTCTCCATTTCGCGGCGGTCGTACAGCGTTCTACCCAGCCCCAGCGCGAACAGCACCGCAACCACGAGCACCGGCCATCGCGGGCGGGCGGCCTCAAAGGCGCGGGATACGGCGAACAACCCGGCCACCGCGAGTACGGCCAGAAACGGCACAGTCAGCAGGAAGTATCGCGTGAACGTGGGGTGCGCGCGGCCGACCTCCGCGGATAGGGCCGCCGCCAGCCACGCGCACAGGTAAAACTCGGCTTTCAAAGTCCGCGGCCACCCGCTCTGGCGCACGATGTAGACCAGGCCGCCCAGCGCCAACAGGCCAAGCAGCAGAGCCTGGCCGTTGTCGATCCACGCGGTCAGCATCTCCAGGTCGTGCTGGGTAGTCTCCGGCCAGTAAAGCTTGCGAAAGAATACGTGATATCGAAACAGGTTGAACCACGTCTGCCGGGGTCCCCGGACAAACAGCCAGAACACCGGCGCGAAGGGAAGCGATATCCCCAGGGCGAAAGCCAGGAATGTCTTCCAGCGGCGCCCGGCGCGGTTGTAGTAGAGCATCCAGCACAGCAGGACGGGGGCGGCGGCGGCCGAAAGCAGGGACGAAGCCGCGGCAATACCGGCGCAGAAGCCAGACGCGGCGGGGGGCAGCCATCCATCCCGTTCCACCGCGCGAACCGCCAGTTGGAAGCCGGCGGCCAGCCCGAACAGGCAGATGCCATAGGCCTGGAGCGGGCCGTACACCCACACCGGCCCATTGAGCCCGATGGCTAGTGCTACCACGACGGCTCCCGCCAGGCGCCACTCGCCAACCGGGAAGCGGCGCAGCACATAGTTGGCCATGATGAGGACGGCGCCCATGGTGAATAGCGCCGCCAAAAGGTGCGGCACCCGCCAACTTTCACCCAGAAGGCGCATCCACGCGGCGTTCCAATAAGCGTTCAGCGGCGTTTGCGGGAAGCAGAAATCGATGTATGGGGTTCTGCCGGCGGCGATGAGTTGCGCCGCCAGCATATGATAGCCTTCATCCACCGTGAAAGCCCTGGTCTCCGCGTAGAGCAGAAAAGCCGCGGCGTACAGCGACAGCCCGCCGTACAACCACAATTTGGGAGAGCGGCGGGTTGCGCCGGCCCGGGAAGAAGAAGAGTCCACTATCAGGCATTGTGGCACAGCCCCGGTCCGGCTATTCCGGCGGTAAAGCGAGGGCGGTACGCCGATGTTCCACTTCCCGCCGCAGCATGGTCAGCAGGCGATCCATTCCGGCATCCCAATCCGGGAACAGATCGATGTATTGCAGAGCGTGCTGGATGATTCGCGGCACGGCACAGCCGTCCAGTCGAACCGGAACGATGTAGATCCCATCCAGCGGCACCTGCCGCGCGCAATCCAGCGCGTAGCGGAGTTCCGATTGGAAGCCACCCTTCTTGCGCACCGAACTCCCCGAAAAACAAGCCACGAAGAAGTCCGAGCCCTCGATTGCAGCCTCGATCGCCCGCGGCCAGTTCTGCCCCGCCAGCAGCTTCCGCACGTCCATCCACGGACTGAAGCCCTCGCGGTTCAGATCCTCATACAGCCGCGTGGCGTGCGGTTCATCCTCTTTACCGTAGGCGATGAAGACTTGCGGCAGTGCCCGCGGTACGAAGCGGAATCCGCGCCGTGCGTCCGGGTAGAAGATGCCCAAGCCGTCGATCTCCACGGTCTTCCCCTCGGCCACCCCGCGGAGCACGATGCGCGCCACCTGCTGGCAGGAATCGCAGCACTTAGCCACGTCGCTTGGCCCCCTCCCGCTGGAAGGCCAACCGGCCACCGGCTCCTGGAAGAAAGCTGCCTAAACCCGGAAGGCGCGTCTCTTTCCCTTGGCGCAGGCGGTCGAGTATTTCCTGGACCAGCCGGTCCAGGCGGTCGGCCGCTTCGCCCCGTGTTCCGCCCGATTGGCGGGCCATCTTTTTCGCAATTTCAGGCTTCTTCATTCCGATTTCACTCTAGCAACCGGGAAATGGTCCGAGCCCCGAGTGCTGTGTCCTTAACAAGATAACTAATGACTTTTCAAGAATTTAGCAAATTGGAAAAAACTGGAAACTACGGTGAACCGGACATGAAACTATTTTAATTGGGTGTTAAGGGGCGCTTCATGTGAGGTTGGGTATCATAGCCCCAGACGACATGTAGTTCGTCAACCTTTAAGGAGAACCTCAACAATGAAAAAACTGATGGCAGTCGCGCTCGGCACGATGTTCGCATTCACCACCATGTCTGTGGCCTTCGGCCAGGAAACCAAGATGGAAACCACCAAGAAGGAATCCACCAAGAAAAAGGGCAAGAAGGGCACCACGACCAAGACGGAAAAGACAGTTGAAAAGAAGGAAGCCACCCGCTAAGCGGTTGTCCTCCGTCACTCTTTGCTGGGAAGCCGCGTAGCATCCGCTACGCGGCAATCCGGCCTTATTCCCCCTCCGCTTTTCCCCTACTCTTCTCCTCTCCCCTCCTCTCCCCTTTGCACCTCAGATGAACCTACTTTAACTGCGCGTTAAGGGACCGTTCACATCTGGTTCGCTATGCTTATTTTCAGCGACGCCCCAAGCGTCCAATCACGCCAGGAGAATTTGCCATGAAAAAACTGATGACTTTGATGCTCGGCCTCTCGCTCGCCCTCGGCAGCGTAGCCGTTGTTTTGGCGCAGGACACCACCGCCACCACCACCACCAAGAAGGCCAAGAAGGCCAAGAAGTCGATGAAGAAGGCGAAGAAGGACACCAGCGAGACCAAGAAGGCCGCATAGCCCTACCGCCGGAAAATTGCCGGATTGCCGTAATACGCAATCCGGCACCCATCCATCCCTACCCGTTTTCCCCCTTCCTTCAGCCCGTCTTTCTTTCAAGCGCCCTTGGCGAGAGCCCGCCGCTGCCACACATGGCGCGCCACCCGAATCAGCGTAGTCCACACGATACCCGCCGCATATCCTCCCAGCACGTCCGTGGGGTAATGCACCCCCAAGTACACCCTGGAAAAGCCAACAGTCAGGGTGCACCCCAGTGCCGCGCTCCACACCGCCACTTTGCCGGCCAGCGGCCACCCGTGGCGAATCAGTATCTCCGCCAGGCACAGGCAAAAACAAAAGGACACGAAGGCGTGGCCGCTTGGGAAACTGTAGGTGTGTGGTTCCGGATACCCGAACCAAGGCTCGGGACGAGGACGGTGGAAAAACAGTTTCATGGCCTCGTTGAGCAGGTTGGCGCCCAGCACGGCGATGGCGAACAGCGCGCCCTCCCGCCCCCTGCCCGCGCGCGCCAGCAGCCCCAAAACGAGCAAGCCGACCGGCCACAGGCCCCATCCGCCACCCGCCAGACTGGCTGCTTCCATTACCAGCGTCAGCCACGGATGGGCATAGGCGTGGACCGCGTCGCGCCCGGCGGTATCGAACCCCGGAACGTTGGCGCGCGAAGCCAGCCACGCGAACCAGGCGAAGAGGAGCACCGCGACCAACCCGATGGCCGCGTCGCGCTGAGGGTGGAACTTGGATCGGATCACTAGTTTCTACTTTACAATTCGACAAAAATCGGCGCAGTGCATTGTGACACAATAAACTTTCCCTCTATGCGAATCGGGCTATTTGCGATCTTTTTCTGTGTCTTAACCCTGCACGCGCAGACGCCGCTGGGAACGGTCTCGGGGCTGGCCATCGATGCCTCGGGAGGCGCTGTCACGGCGGCATCGATCACCCTCACCGACAACGACAGGGGCGTGCGCCGCTCCACCGTCACCAACCTTAGCGGAGCCTACGCGTTCCCCGACCTTCCCCCCGGAACCTACCGTTTGGGAGCCGACGCCAAGGGATTCGGCCCGTTGGAAACCCGCGCCTTCGCCGTGGAGGCCTACCGCAACGTGCGCCAGGACTTCAAGTTCGAGGTGGCGTCGTCCTCCACCGAAGTGGTGGTTACCGAAGGCGCCTCCGCCGTGGTGCAACTGGAATCGCCCGCCGTGGGCAGCAACCTGGCGCCCCGCCAGATCATCGAGACGCCCACCAACCTGCGCAGCGTATCCAAGAACTCCGGCGATTCGGGCCTGATCTCCAGCATTCTGCCGCTCACCGTGCCCGGCGTGGTGCAGGTGGGCAACGGCGCCAAGTGGCTCACGCCCGGCGCCGGCGCGACCAGCGTCAAAGTCAAGGTGGACGGAATCGAGACCACGTTCGGCAACTTCGGAAGCCCCGACAACGTATCGCAACCATCGGTAGAGGCCATACAGGAGTTCACCGTCAACCTGCTCACCACGCGCGCGGAGTTCGGCGGCATGGGCACCATCACCAGCGCCACTAAATCTGGCACCAATGGCTGGCACGGCAGCCTGTTCTGGTATCTGCGCAACAGCGGCACCGATGCGCGCAACGCCTTCGCCACCACCAAGCCGTTCCAGAACCTGCACAACTACGGCGGCACCGCGGGCGGACCCCTGCGCCGCGACAAAACATTTTTCTTTTTCGATTTCGACGGACTGAAGGGCGTGGCCGCCACCCTCTTCACGCCCAACGTGCCTACCGTAGCCATGCGCCAGGGTGATTTTTCCGGCTTCGCCGCCCTCAAGAATCCCTTCCCGGGCGTCAGTCCCTTCAACGGGAATTCCATCGCGTCGCCGTTTCTCAGCCCGCAGGCGCTGAAAGCCCAGGCCTTCCTGTTCCCGCAGCCGAACTTCGGCGCGCCTACGCTGACCGCGGCGAATTATCGCGCGTCCTTCACCGGCCCTGAAGTTCACCGCACCGAAGAGCTCAAGCTGGACCACAATTTCACCGAAGGCCACCGCGCGTTTTTGCGCTACGAAAACCGCAAGGACGATTACGATATCCCCGGCGCGCGTTCTGCTTTGCCCCCCACCACCATCGGCACCTCCAACAATCGGCGCCGCGTCAACTTCTGGACCGCCGGCGATGTCCTCGCCATCCGACCCAATCTGCTGAATGAAATCCGCGCCGGTGTCGTGGTCCTGGTCTCCGCCAGCACTTCCAATTTCACCGGACAGGGCGTCCTCCAGCAACTCGGCATTCCAGGGCTGCCCGACCGCGGGCCCATCCACAACCTGCCGATTTTCAGCGTCAGCGGCTTTGCTGGCGACAACATCAACCTGCTCAACCCGGTCAACGACGGCCACGCGCAACTGGCCGACAACCTGAGCTGGGTGCACGGCCGCCACAGCATGAAGTTCGGCCTGGAGCACGTCAACTTCTTCGTCAACCGTTACATGCCCAATACCTCCGGAATCCAGGTGTTCGGCAGCTTTGCCTTCAGCGGCAAATTCACCGGCAACGCCTATGCGGATTTCCTGCTGGGGCTGCCCGCCACCGTCACCCGGCTGGAGCCCTTCCCGGCGCAGTACAACCGCTTCCGTGACTGGTCCGGCTATGGGCAGGACGATTTCAAAATCACCAACAAGCTCACCTTGATGTACGGCCTGCGCTGGGAATACAACGGTCCGGCTTACGCGCTGAACGACAACCTGTACTCCTTCGACCTGGCCACCGGCAAGATCGTGGTGCCCAACCAGGCGGTGCAGAAACTCTTCAGCCCCTACTTCCCCACTAGCTTTCCGGTGGAGACCGCGGACCAGACGGGCACCGGCCGCTCCTTGCGCCAGGCCGACAAGAATAACTTCGCGCCCCGCTTCGGCTTCGCTTATCAGTTGGACAACGCGGGCAAGACGGTGCTGCGCGGCGGTTGGGGCGTCTACTACTCCCACTACTCCGGCAACATCCCCGGCGATCTTTCGCGCGGCCCCTATGCCGCTACCACAGTCGCCACCAACAGTATCGTGAACGGGGCCGCCCAATTGACGCTGGCCAACCCGTTCTCCGCCCCCGGCACACCGGGGACGCTGGCGCTATCCGCGGTAACACCGAATCTGAGGAACAGCTACGCCCAGCAGTACACCCTCACCCTGGAGCGCGAGTTCACCCGCGAGATCGGTGTGCGGCTGAGCTACATCGGCTCCAAGGGAAGCCAACTCGCCTACCGCCGCGATGTCAACCAGCCCGCGGCATCCACCGTGGCATTCAGCAACGCGCGCCGTCCGTACCCGCTGTTCAGCAGCATCAATTACGCCGATAACGGCGCCAATATGCTGTACAGCGGCCTGCAGACCGCCGTGCAGAAGCGCTTCGGCAAGGGGCTCATGTTCATGTCCACCTGGACGTGGGCCAAGGAGCTCAGCGATACCGACGACACGGACGATTTCGAACTCAACAACACCATCGAGAACGCCTACAACCGCCGCCGCGATCGCGGCAACGTGTACTCCGTGCCGCGCCACCAGTGGATGAATCAGGCCCTCTACGAGCTGCCCTTAGGTAAAGGACCACTGCTTTCAGGGTGGCAGATCAATGCGCTCTTCAACGTGAGTACGGGGAACTGGTTCACGCCTGTCATCAGCGGACCCGACCCCACGAACACCAACACGACGACCCTGCGTCCCGACGTCAACGGCAGCATTCCGCTGCCTCACACGGTGAATCAGTGGTTCGACCCATCGGTATTCAGCACCCCGGCGAGCGGCAATTTCGGCAACGCCGGCCGCGGCATCATACAGGGTCCGGGCTATGTGCTGCTCAACGCGGGCTTGCAGAAGACGGTTCACCTGGAAAAATTCGGTGTGCTCCAGTTGGTGGCGTCATTCCAGAACGTTTTGAACCACACGAATCTGGGCGAACCCTCCGGCGGCGGCGGTGGCGCCACCGGCGTGGTGGTCAATAACGCCAACGGGGGCAAGATCACCGCCACCCACATCT
>JANYJN010000026.1 GCA_025358475.1 Candidatus Solibacter sp. | reverse complement strand
GTCGCGAGTTGCCCGCTATCCTGCGCCTCCCTGCCGCGGTTCCACTGCGCTGCTGGGGCGAGCGACTGGGCTGCGCGGCGCTCCTCTTCGTCCTGATCACTCACTGGTTCGCCATGCTCAAGCCCGAGGCCAGCGCCGACGGGCTCTCCATGCACCTGGCAGTTCCAGCGAACATCGCGGCCAACCATATGCTGGCGTTTGAACCCGGACGCTTTGTGTGGGCGGTCATGCCCATGGGCGCGGATTTCACTTACTCGGTGGTCTACCTGCTGGGCGGTGAGATGGCCGCGCGCCTGCTGAACTTCGCCATGCTGCTGGTGCTGCTCGGCCTGCTCCACGCGGTAGTGCGCTGCTCGGTTTCGCCCGCCGTGGCATGGCTGTTGGTGACCCTCTTCGCCACTACACCGCTGGTGCAACTGGTCACCGGCGAGCTCTTCGTGGAGAATTTACTGACCGCGCTCCTGTTGGGCATGATGACGGCGCTCTGGCTCTTCGGTGAGTCCGGCGAACGCCGTTTTCTGTACCTGGCGGCGGCGCTCGGCGGCACTGCCATGGCCACCAAATTCAGCGCCATTGGCTTCCTGCTGCCCGCGCTCCTCTGCGCCGCCGTCG
This sequence comes from Candidatus Solibacter sp., assembly GCA_025358475.1. Taxonomy (GTDB): domain Bacteria; phylum Acidobacteriota; class Terriglobia; order Bryobacterales; family Bryobacteraceae; genus Solibacter. The sequence continues at coordinate 7,861 of JANYJN010000026.1, read as the reverse complement.
AAGTGTGGCGGCACCGGATGCCGCGCCGCCCCCGCTGGGGACTCGCCCTCGGACTCCTGCTGCTCGCGGCCGCTCCACCCTATGGCATCGCCTGGTTCAAGACCGGCAATCCCGTCTTTCCGTTCCTCAACGACAAGTTCCACTCGCCGCAACTCGCCCCCAAGGCCGAAATCCAGGACCTCCGCTTCCGCCAACCCCTCACCTGGAGCACCCCCTACGATCTCACTTTCCGCACCAGCCGCCACTATGAAGGGCAGAACGGCTCGTTTGGATTTCAGTACCTGGTGCTCGGGCCGCTCGCGCTTCTGGCGCTATTGGTGGCGCCGCGCCGCCACGCGGTGGGCGCGGCCGTGGTGGCCGTCACCGCCATTTCGCTGATCCTCAGCACGGAGCCCAACGCGCGCTATCTCTACCCCGCACTGCCCCTGCTGTTCCCCCCGTTTGCCGCCCTGCTCGGCTGGGCGGCTGCCCATCGGCGCGTGCTGGCCCGCGCGCTCCTGGCAGTCGCCATCCCCTGCGCGGCCATCAACGTCTATTTCCTGCCCGCCTCCAGCTATTACCACAAAGATCTCTACGGCCCGTTCACGCCGGCCCAGCGGGATCTCTACATCGCCAAGACTGCGCCCATCCGCAACGTGATTGCATGGTTCAACCGCGCCCATCCGCAAGCCGCCGTGCTGCTCACCCAGGACAGCGACATCGCCGGCCTGACCGGCGACGTCTACGAAAATCACTGGCACCAGTGGAACACCATGGACCAGATCCGTCGCGCGGATGGCGCGCCGGGCATCCGCGTCCTGCTGGACCAATGGAAGGTGCGCTACTTGATCGCTCACAAGCCCACCGTCGGCAACTACGCGCACCCCCAGGCATTGCGCGACCTGCTGGATCGATGCACTATCCCGGAATACACCTTCAGCGAGTTCTATGTCGCCCGCCTGGAGCCCATCTGCCGGAACCCCGCGACGCTCCCCGTCAATCCCGTGCTGACCGCCAAACCCGGCACCTACGACGATCTCGATCCGGCCATCCTGCTGGGCGGCGATTGGGAGAGAAACGATAGCTTCGCGCAAACCTTCCAGCACACCGTCAGCTACACCGATATCCCGGGCGCCGAGATCCGCTTCGCGTTTGAAGGCACCCAGTTGACGTATGTCTTCACTAAAGCGGCCAACCGCGGCATCGCCGCCATCACTATCGATGGCATCAACCGGGGCAACATTGACCTGTATTCCGTCGATCCCCAATGGCAAAGTTCCGCCACCTTCCAGCTCCTCGGCCCCGGCAGGCACCTCCTGGTAATTCGCGTCACCGGTACCAGCCGCCCCGCCGCCACCGGCAAATTCGTGGACCTGGACGCACTCCAAGTCAAGTGACGCCCCCCTCCAGGTGCTTAACCGTTTTGGGGAATCCAACCGCTTCCTTAAAAGCTGTGAAAAAATGTAGTTCGCAGGCGCCCGTCATTCGCCGCCAATGTTGGCCGGGCTCCTGCCGCACTCCGAAATAGGCGCCAACTTCCGCGAAGACTCGGGCGGCGCCAGCCCACGTCCCTCCGCTCCCTCCGCGTTCTCAGGTGTTGACTTTCCTACGTCTTCCTCCGCGTTCTTCCCTCGGCGTCTCCGCGCCTCCGCGTCAAATACACGGCCTGTTTGGTTCCGGCTTCGCCGGGTTAGAGAGCGGGTCCCCTTCCCTCCCCCTTCCCTCCCCCACCCCCCCTGCTAAACTGTGGATATCCCGTCCGACTTTTTGCGGGCGTTCTGCGTCTATTCAAAAGGAGCCAGAGATTGATTTTTCGGGCGGTCGAAGATGCCGACCTGATTCGCCAGGCTACCCGGGGCAACGTGGAGAGCTTCAACCTCCTCGTCTCCCGCTGGGAAAAGCGTGTCTATAATTACCTGCTGCGAATCACGGCCAACCGGGAAGACGCTTTGGACTTGACGCAGGACGCTTTCTTGAAAGCCTACCAGAACCTCCGCAAACTCGACGACCCAGGCCGCTTCGCCCCCTGGCTGTACCGCATCGCGCACAACGAGGCCTACAGCATGTTCCGCAAGCGGAAGCCGGAAACCGATGTGGACGCGCTCCCCCCCGAAGCCACGGAAACCAAAATCACCGTCGGCGGCAGCTCCGTCTTCCCCATCGAACTCTCCCTCGCCGTCGCTAGCGCCCTCGGCCGCCTCTCCGCCGACCAGCGCGAAGCCGTCGTCCTCAAGATCTACCAGGGCTTCAAGTTCGAGGAAATGGCCGAGATTCTGTCCTGCCCGGTTTCCACCATCAAGTCCCGTCTATACACCGCGCTCGAACTGCTCAAAATCGAGCTGGCTCCCATGAAGGCAAGAGGTGTGTCATGAGTTGCTCGCCATTCGATTTGCAGGATTACTTCCTCCAGGAACTGCCGTCCCCCGCGCGCGTCCAGGTGGAGGCCCACGTTAACCACTGCCTCACCTGCCGTGAAGAGCTGAAGCGCCTGCAACTCACGGGGGCGGCTCTCTTCTCTTTGCGCGACGAAGAAATCCCGCAGCGCATCGCCTTCGTCAGCGACCAGGTTTTCGAGCCCTCCCCCCTGCGCCGCTGGTTGAGCGGCTTCTGGGGATCCACGGCGCGCCTGGCATTCGCCTCCGCGGCCATGCTCTCCGCTTCCATCTTCTATTTCGCTGCAACCCGCCCGGCTCCCGCGCCAGGTCGCACGGCGGCCCCTGTCATGGCCGCCGTGGCTCCTTCTCCCCAACAGGTCCAGCAGCAGATCCAACAGGCCGTATCTATAGCTGTCGCTGAAGTGGAGGCCCGCCAGACCGAAAAGAACAAACAACTAGTCGCCGATTTCGAACACCAGACCGGTGAGTACTTGAAAAGTGTCCGCTGGATGACCAGCGAATCCGAGGCCGATCGCAAGCGTGCCCAGTTTGCCAAACAAATGGCAATGTACGTTCAGCCGTCGGAAAGCGGGGAGGTCAAATGAAACCCGGCTTCGCCCTTCTCCTGCTGAGCCTGGCCCCGGCGTGGAGCCAGGTCGCCAAACCGGCCGCGGCCCTCAACACCCCCGGCCTGCCCGCCACCAAGGCAGCCCGAGTCCCCACCCAAACCATTACCGGGTTGGAGCAGGCCTTCAACAATCGCCTCATGACCATGGCGGATGTCAATGAGGCCGTGGACCTGCTGGGCGATACCCGCGGCGTCCAACTCGAAGACTATGGGGTTGTCTTCACCACCGAAGTCAGTCTCGTGCGCACCCCTAACATCACCCCCTTTCGCAAGTCCATCCCTCCGGCAATGGCGGCGCGCGTTCACCAGCTTCGCGTGGAGCGCATGCCGCTTCTCAAGGCAGCCATGATGGAGATGATGGGCAACATGGCGGCCGCCTGTACCCAAATCCCCGCCAGTCAGCAGTTGGTGCTGGTGGTCCGCCTCTATTACGGCGCTTGGGAAGATACCACCGGCATGCCCGCGCAAGTCGTCATGCGGGCCACCCGGGCGGAAGCCACCGCCGGCAAAGTTGAAACGGAAGCACGCTAGTGGCCCCTACCCTCCCCCCGCATCCCGAGTCCGAAACCGCGGACGCCATGAGCCCCCGCAACATGCGCCTCGGCGAGATCCTCCTGGAACGCGGCAAAATCGACGCCGCCGATATCGAGCGCGCCCTGGAACTTCAGTTGGAACGCGGCGATAAGATCGGCAAAATCCTGGTCGACATGGGCACCGTCGCCCACCGCGACGTTCTCGCCGCGCTCAGCGATCAACTTGACGTCCCCCTGGTCGCCGTCGATGGCGTACCCCCTTCCGCTCCCGAAATCGAAGGCATGTCGCATCGCTTCCTGCGCCAGTGTCGCGCCATCCCGGTCCTCCTGGTGGATAACGTCCTCACCATCGCCATGGCCGATCCCCTCGATTTCGAGACCATCGCCGCCGTGCGCGCTTTTTGCGGCCTCGAAGTCCGCACCGCCCTCGCCGCCGAGCAGGAAATCCTCGACGCCATAGACAAGAATTACGGCGAGGCCGAACAGCGCACCTACGCCGAGGGCGACGACGAGCAGGCTGGCGCCGATCTCGAGCACCTGCGCGACATGGCCTCCGAAGCCCCCGTCATTCGCCTCGTCAACGCCATGATCGCCTCCGCCATCGAGACCCGCGCCAGCGATATCCACATCGAGCCCTTCGAAAAGGAATTCCGCGTGCGCTTCCGCGTCGATGGCGTCCTCTTCAATCAGGAACCGCCGCCCCGAGAGCTTAAGGCCGCCATCATCAGCCGCCTCAAGCTGATGGCCAAACTCAATATCGCCGAGCGCCGCCTCCCCCAGGATGGCCGCATCAAAATCAAAGTGGTCGGCCGCGACGTCGATCTGCGCGTTTCCACCCTGCCCACCCTCTACGGGGAAAGCGTCGTCATGCGCTTGCTCGATCGCTCCGCCGGCGATTTCTACGACCTCCGCCGCCTCGGCTTCGACGACCACATGCTGGAGCGCATGGAGCACTTCACCAGCCTCCCCCACGGCATCTTCCTGGTCACCGGTCCCACCGGCAGCGGCAAATCCACCACCCTCTATTCCGCCCTCAAACGCATCAACCTGCCGGATAAAAAAATCATCACCATCGAAGATCCGGTGGAATACCAGATGGACGGCATCAACCAGATCCACGTCAATCCGCAGATCGGCCTCACCTTCGCCAGCGGCCTGCGGCACATCGTCCGCCAGGATCCGGACGTCATCATGGTGGGCGAAATCCGCGACCGCGAAACCGCCGACGTCGCCATCCGCGCCGCCCTCACCGGCCACCTGGTCTTCTCCACCCTGCACACCAACGATGCCCCCAGCGCCATCACCCGCCTCACCGACATGGGCGTGGAAAATTACCTGATCACCAGTTCGCTGGTGGCCGTGCTGGCGCAGCGCCTGGTGCGCGTCATCTGCCCGCACTGCAAGCAGCCCAACGGCACCGTGCTCTCTCCCGAAGGCGAAAACGTGAACACCTGGCGCGGCGCCGGCTGCCCCGAATGCAACGGCCGCGGCTATGCCTCCCGCATGGGCATCTTTGAAATGATGGATGTCACCGACGAGGTCCGCAAGCTCATCATGACCAACGCCGATGCCGGTGTCCTCACCCGCACCGCGCGCAAGAACGGCATGCGCAATCTGCGCGAAGACGGCTGGCGCAAAATCGAGGACGGCGTCACCACGGTGGAAGAAGTCATGCGCGTCACCCAGGAATTCTAGATGCCGAACCCGCCCAACTCCCTGTGGCATAAGGCTCCTCCTTGTGCATCCGAGCGCAGCTCGGACTTCTCCACTCCGCGTTCTCCGCTGGCTCCGCGCCCCGCCCGGCAGACGCGTGCATTCCGTTCGCTCCCTCTCGCTTTTCTCCGCGCCTTCCTCCGTGCTTCCGCGCCTCCGCGTCAAGTCTCAACTCTCCAGCCCGGTGATCCCACGCGTCAGGTGAGGTCGCCCCTCTGATGGCCGCCACCTTCTTTTTCCGCGCCGTCGCGAGCGATGGCAAAGTTCGCACCGGCAGCCTCTCCGGCGACAATGAGAAGCTCATCGCCCGCGAGCTGCGCAAACAGGGGCTCACCCCCATCTACGTCGGCGTGGCGCCCGGAAAAGCTGCCCTCGAGTTCAAGCTGCCCTCCTTCGGCAAGGGACGCCGCGACGTCCTGTTCTTCACCCAGGAACTTTCCACTCTGCTCAACGCCACCGTCCCCCTGGACCGCGCCCTCAGCATCACCGCCGAACTCACCGAGCATGCCAGTTTCCGCTTCATCGTCCTCGACATCCTGCGCGTCCTGAAGGGCGGACGCTCGCTCGCCGATAGCCTCGGCACGCATCCGGAGTACTTCAGCGATCTCTACACCAACATGGTCCGCGCCGGCGAAGCCTCGGGCGCGCTCGCCGTTATCTTCGAACGCCTGGCAGATTTCGAGCGCTCCCGCGACGACCTCCGCAATTACATCATCTCGTCCATGATTTACCCGGCCCTATTGGCCGGCGTGGGCCTCACCTCCATCGTCCTCCTGCTGACCTTCGTCGTCCCCCGCTTCGCCAGCATCTTCAGCGATTCCACCATGAAGATCCCCTTGCCAACTAAGATGCTGCTTGAAGTCAGCAACGTGGTAACGGCCTGGTGGTGGGTCGGCGCCAGTGTTCTGCTGGCTACCCTAATTATCTGGCGGGTCTACACCCGCACCGTCGCCGGACGCCTGTGGTGGGACGGCGCGCGCCTCAAGCTCCCCCTGCTGGGCGACGCGCTCCTTAAGGCCGAAACCGCCCGCTTCGCGCGCGCCATGGGAACCCTCGTGGGTAACTCCGTGCCGCTGGTGCAATCGCTCGGCATCGCCGCCGCCACACTCAACAATAAGACCATCTCCGGCGCACTGGCCGGCGTCGCTCTCGGCGTCAAACGCGGCGAAGGCATCGCCGGACCCATGCGCAAGGCCGGAGTTTTTCCGCCGCTGGCCGCCCACCTGCTCACCGTGGGAGAAGAGACCGGCCGCCTCGACCAGATGTTTTCCCGCATGGCCGAAATTTACGAAACCGATACCCGCGCCGCCATCCGGCGCTTCACCGCCATCTTCGAGCCCGTCGTCATCCTGGTGATGGGCGTCCTGATCGGCGCGCTGATTCTGAGTATGCTGCTGGCCATTACCAGCATTAACGACGTGGCGATATAACCATGGCCCAAACTACGAAACGCAATCGAAAACGCGCCGGTCAAGCCGGTGTCACCCTCATCGAAATGCTGGTGGTGGTAACCATCATCGGGCTCTTCGTGGCTCTCGTCGGACCCGCTCTGTTCAAGCGGGCGGATGAGGCGAAAGTCACCGTCACCCGCGCCCAGATCGATAATTTCATGACCGCCCTGGGTACTTACAAACTGGATACCGGCACCTTCCCCACCACCGAGCAGGGGCTCCAGGCGCTGCGCGTCAAGCCCGCCGATGTCAACCAGTGGAACGGCCCCTACATGCCCAAGGACATCCCAAAGGATGCCTGGGCCCGTGACTTCATCTACCGCTTCCCCGGCGAACATCAGGCCGACGAACCCGAGATCGTCAGCCTCGGCGCCGATGGCCAACCCGGCGGCGAAGGGATCAATGCCGACATCGTTAGCTGGAAAAATAAGTGATCCCGGCCACTCCTTTAGACAATGCCGATGCCCACCAGCAACCCGCTCCCTCCGATTGAAGCAGCCGCAATTCCAATCGGAGCCGCGACCGTAAGGGAGCGGTCGCCGGGCGAGCCGGACCATTTTCGAGCAAGCCTCGGCCTTGTCTTGGTGGCGCAGGCTTCAGCCTGCCAATCCGAGCGAAGCTCGGACTCTTCTCCCTCCGCTCCCTCCGTGCGCCAACGCGTGAATCCTTCGCCCCTGCTCTCTCTTGTCCTCCCTTTTCTCCGCGTCTTCCTCCGCCCCTCCGCGTCTCCGCGTCAAGGCGAACGCCTCTCTCGCTCCTCATCTCCCTATCCCGCTTCCCCGTCCCACCATCCCACCCGCGGCGTCACCCTGGTCGAAATGGTCGTCGTAGTGGCCATCATCGCCCTCATCGTAGGCCTAAGCCTCCCCGCCGCCTCCGCCGGGCTCGACAGCGTGCGCATGGTCTCTGCCAGCGACTCGGTGGCCGCCTTCCTCAACGCCGCCGTGAATCGCGCCGAGCGCCGCCAGCAGCCCGTCGAACTCGTCGTCTCTCCCCAGGAAGGACGGCTCACTTTGTACTCCAATGAGCCCGGCTTCATCCGCCAGCTCAAGATGCCGGACGGCGTCGCCATTGAGGCCGTCCTGCCAACCGAAGAGGGCGCCGACCCCGCACAGCCGCGCCGCATCCTTTTCCTCCCCGGCGCCACCGTTCCCGGCATTTCCATCCAGTTGGGGAACCGCC
>JANYJN010000025.1 GCA_025358475.1 Candidatus Solibacter sp. | reverse complement strand
GGCCGTGCTGGTCGCTCTGGAGCTTTATGGCTTCCGCACCAGCCACCTGTTTTCCCAAGAGATCTGGTATCCCGAGGGGCGCGCGCGGGTGCTCCAATTCGCCGCGCTCTACCTGGCCGCCGCCACCGCGCTGCTGATTCTGATGCCGTGGGCTGTTGCCGGCCTCGCGACAGTGCTGCTGGTGGGGTTGACCGCCGGAGCCATAGGCCCCGCCGCCCTCCTGGCAGTCCTCTTCTTCCTGCTTTCCGCCTGGTCGCTCGGCGGTCTGGTGGGGCGCACCCCCCTGGTCCTGGGGTCCCCTCGTCCCACGGACGCCCTCGTCCCGCTCCTCGCCACCGAAACGGCGCCCCCGTCCCACCTCCTCTCCCTCCTCCTCGGCATGTCCGTCTATATCTTCCTCATGCCCTTTGCCGCGCGCCTGCCGGTCAATTACCCTTGGGCATACGCCCTAGTCCTCTCCCTCCCCATCCTGGCGAATCTATCCGCCGTCCGCCGCCAACTCCCCGCCATCCTGCGTGCCCCCGCGTCCCTCCAACTGCGCTCCTGGGCCGAGCGGTTCGGCGCCGCCGCACTCCTCTTCGTCCTCACCACTCATTGGTTCGCCATGCTCAAGCCCGAGGCCAGCGCCGACGGCCTCTCCATGCACCTGGCCGTCCCGGCGAACATCGCGGCCCATCACGTGATGACCTTCCACCCCGGGCGTACTCTCTGGTCCGTCATGCCCATGGGCGCCGATTTCAGCTACTCCCTCGTCTATCTCCTGGGCGGCGAGATGGCCGCCCGCCTGCTCAACTTCGTCATCCTCCTCGTGCTGCTCGGCCTGCTCCACGCCGCCGTCCGCCGCTCGGTTTCGCCCGGCGTGGCATGGCTCCTGGTGGCCCTCTTCGCCACCACCCCGATGGTGCAACTGGTCACCGGCTCGCTCTTCGTGGAGAATCTGCTGACCGCGATGCTGTTGGGCATGATGACCGCTCTCTGGCGCTTCGGTGAATCCGCAGAGCGCCGCTTTCTCTACCTGGCTGCCGCGCTCGGCGGCACCGCCATGGCGACCAAATTCGGCGCCATCGCCTTCCTTGTGCCCGCCCTCGCCTGCGCCGCCGCGGATGTGTGGCGGCACCGGAAGCACAGTGGCGCCCGCTGGGGACTCGCCCTCGCCCTCCTCCTGCTCGCCGCCGCTCCGCCCTACACCATCGCCTGGGTCCAGACCGGCAATCCCCTCTTCCCCTTCCGCAACGACAAGGTCCACTCGCGCCAACTCGATCCCCAGGCCAATTTTCGGGACAAGCGCTTCCACGATCCTCTCACCTGGAGCACGCCCTACGGCCTCACCTTCCGCAGCCACCGCCACTATGAAGGACAGGACGGCTCGTTTGGCTTTCAATACTTGGTGATGGCGCCGCTCGCGCTTCTGGCACTCCTGGTGACGCCCCGCCGCCGTGCGGTGGGCGCGGCCGTGGTCGCCGTCACCGCCATTGTGCTGATCCTCAATTCGGAGCCCAACGCGCGCTATCTCTATCCCGCCCTGCCCTTGTTGTTCGTGCCGTTTGCGGCTCTCCTCGGCTGGACGGCCGCCCATCAGCGCCTACTGGCGCGCGCGCTCCTCGCCTTTGCCATTGCCTGCACCGCCATCAACGTCTACTTTCTGCCCGCCTCCAGTTGGTACCACAAGGATTTCTATGGACCCTTCACACCGGCCCAGCGCGCATCCTACACGGGCCAGACCGCCCCCATCCGCAACGTGATCGCCTGGTTCAACCGCGCCCATTCGCAAGCCGCCGTGCTACTCACCCAGGACAGCGACATCGCCGGCCTGACCGGGGACGTCTACGAAAACCACTGGCATCAGTGGAACACCATGGACCAACTCCGCCGCGCCGGCGGAGTGCCGGGCATCCGCGCGTTGCTTGATCAATGGAAGGTGCGCTATCTGATCGCTCACAAGCCCACCGTCGGCAACTACGCGCACCCCCAGGCATTGCGCGACCTGCTGGATCGTTGCACTATCCCGGAATACACCTTCAGCGAGTTCTATGTCGCCCGCCTGGAGCCCATTTGCCGGAACCCCGCGACGCTTCCCGTGGATCCCGTGCTGACCGCCAAACCCGGCACCTACGACGATCTCGATCCGGCCATTCTGCTGCGCGGCGAATGGGAGAGAAACGATAGCTTCGCGCAAACCTTCCAGCACACCGTCAGCTACACCGATATCCCGGGCGCCGAGGTCCGCTTCGCATTTGAAGGCACCCAGTGGACGTATGTCTTCACTAAAGCGGCCAACCGCGG
>JANYJN010000413.1 GCA_025358475.1 Candidatus Solibacter sp. | reverse complement strand
GTTGGCGGCGTCTTTAACCGTCGTCCCGAGGCTGCATCCCGACACTCCGGAGACGATCACATTGGAAGTCGTCGTCACTGTCCCGGTGGGATTTGAATTCGGGCTGGAGCCGCCCCAAACGCCGGGCAGCGGCGCCCCCGCATAGCCCGTCACCGTGACCGCATCTGGCGTCGTACTAACCGGGGTGCCGACCGTTCGGGTTATCAGCGTCCAGCCCATGGTGGACTCCCCGGTGCTGATGTATGGGTTCGAGGTCAGTTCGTAGCTCGTGCCGCCTGTGCCATAACGGTACGCCTTTTCCACGCGCCGGTTCAAACCGTCCACCGTCGATTGCACCCGCCCCAGCGCGTCGAAGTTCGTGGTGCTGGAAAGCTGGCCGAGCGTAGTGGTGACCGAGGAATTCAAATCGTCGTAGGTCGTGTTGGTGGTGCGTTCCAGCCCGGTCGTCGTGTTCTTCTCCTTCACGCTCTTGGTCCGGCCCATCCCGTCGTACGTGTAGCTGGTCGTGATGTGATTGTCGGTATCCTGGACGTTCTTCAAAAACCCGCTGGCGCAATCGTAGGTGTAGGTGGTGTTCAGCGTCCCCGCAACCGCGGCCGTAGCTGGATACACGTTACTGTTCGCGCCGCAGCCGTACGTGATCGCCGTCGAGTGGGGACTCGGATCGGTGACACCCGAGACGTTCCCGTTCGAAAGATATGTCCACGAGGTTCGGATATTTGCGCCAGTTTCGGAATTGTATTCGTCCAAATATTTCAGGTTAGCGGTAGTCGCCCAATCGTCCAATGTGAACGTGGCGGTCGCGCTGCCAGTGGTAGACGTATGCGGTGCGCGCAGGTGGACAGGTCCCGAATGCGTCCAATAGCTGGTTCCTGCGCTCCAATACGTGCTGGTTGCTGTTTTGAGCGCCGTGCAAATGGTCCCCTGCCCGCAAACCGAAGTGATCACCCTGGTGCTCGGGTCGCGGCTCACCACCGTGGCCGCGGCCCAATCGTATTCGGTCGAAGAGGTCGTGTTACCGTTCCGGTCCTGCTGTGCGAACCGGACCTTCACAGGGGCGTCGGCCCCTGGAGGGGTCATCACCTTGTACTGCACGTAAGGGTTGAACAGCGCACCCGATGGAACTCCTTCGGCTAACGTGTTGGACACCCAGTTCATTTCGGTCAGGCTGCCGTCGCGGTTTAGAGTCTGGAAGGGCACGGCCACGCAAAGATCGCGCGATTTCAGATTGGAAGGGCACAGGTTCGTCGTGTAAATCAGCGAGTAGCTTCCGTCGGGATAGGAGATCTGGTTGGCCTCGAGTCCCGACGTTGCCGGGTACGTATAGATATTCGGCGCGAAGGTGGAGTAATAGCGCGTCGTCTCCTGCAAAGGCGTGTCTACGCCCAGGAAGGTCTCTCCGTAAATAAACTTCTTGCTGGCTATCGGATTCGTCAGGGTTCCAGGCGGCCTTTGCGCCGATACTGAGCCGGGCATCCCCGTCAGGGAGTCGAACCGGTAGGCGTATTGCTCCTTCCACTGCGCCTGGCAGTTGTTTGGTGCGGCGCCCGTGCACATCTCCACTTCGTGGATTTCCCCCCAACTGTAAGCGTTGGGGTCATTCGGGTTGAGAGCGCCGTAATAGAAGAGATAATTGATCGAATTGTTAACGCTCGCGGGCGGCATCTGAACAGAGCTCACCAGCATGGCGGTCCAGCCCCCGGTGCCGAGATAGCCGGTGTCGCCTGATCCCGTGTAGGTGGCTCCGGTCTGCAATGTCCGCCAATAATAGGGCAGCGCGTATGGGGCCCCGGCGATCCAATTCACGTTTGTCGTGGAGGTCGTCGGGTTCCCGTTATCATCGGGTGGGCCCGGCCAGGTGATCGTGTCGGTCCATCCGTTGGACGAGCTCGCGGCATAGGTCAGGGTCACGGTGCGGCCCTGCCCATCCAGGAGTATCTCCGTGCAGGCCCCGCCGATGTTGCAGTTTCCAGTGATGCCGATCGTGTTGCCGTTGCGATCCCTGATCTGGGTGGCGTCGCTGTCCACCGCGTGACCCGCTGTGACGATGATTGGGCCGCTCACCTGCGTGCCGTCCGCGAAATATGCCACCCAGGTAGACGCAACTGTGTTCGCCTCCACCCGGATGTAGGTGCTGTCCGCGGTGGCGAAAATGAGCGTTCCCTGGAACCTGGCCCGGTTGAGCTGGCACTTCAGATTTGTGTATCCCGCGAAATCGTAAAGATCGTACGATTGGTTGGTATCCGTGGAGAGGTCGCCGTAATAGGTATTTCCGCTGCTATCGAGAGCGCCAACAAGGCGTAGCGCGCGGTTGGCCCCGTCCGGCGTGCCGAATATCGTCTTGTACCAATTGCCCGCCGTTACGGGATCGTTGTTGATGGCCGAGCATGTCGCTGTGGTGAACTCCGAAACTCGCGTTTGAGACCACAACGTATATTTGTAGCCGTACTTCCAGCCACCTCCGTGCGCGCTGGGCACATACTCCGATTGGAAGACATTAGTGTTATCCGTGGGGATTTGCGTCTTGAGGTCGAATATGGTGCTGTTGTAAATCAGGTCCACGCCGGTCGAAAAACCGCCCGGGCCCGGAGGCAGATGAGCTGCCGGAATCCGCAAGCTCATGTTCCCGTTGATGGCGTTCACGGACTCAATCCGGCCAATGGTATACGATCCAGCCGCCACGCTGCCGCCGCCCACGGACACGTTCGGCGGATCTGTCAGGAGGTTCGTCTGCGCGCTCAGCGGCGCGAGATACAACGCGGTCGAAAACGCGACTCGAGCGCCGGCGCCCGCCCATCTGCTCAGTGTGCGTCCCATCTTGTTCTCAACCCTCCCCTAAGGAACAAAAACCGTCGCCGCGGCTGCTAGGCCTACGCTTGCGCCCGTTGCGCTAAAGCTCAGCACTTGCTGCCCGTTTTCGTACCGCGTGATGCTTCCGGGAAACCACTGGTCGCCCTGTTTGCTCCAATTGGAAAACCGCGTCTGGGTCACCTGCTGCTGCTTTGGTCCTTTGTTCACAACCGATCTGATCTCGGCGATGAACCCGGTCTGTTCGTCAATTGCTATGAAAAGATCCTGTTGCAGTGCCTTCCCGGCAGCCAGCCCCGGACGCGCCTTCGGCGAGAAAGCAAGCAAAGTCCAATACGGACCGGTGTAGTTCTTGGCGGCGCCCCCGTCCGGGCGAAAATGCGAGCCTATGCGCCGGTAACTGCCTCCGGTGGCCACCTGGAGGCAGACCATGTCCGGAAAACCCGCCAGCAGGCTCTCCGCGATGGCGTCGTCGGCGTCATCG
>JANYJN010000402.1 GCA_025358475.1 Candidatus Solibacter sp. | reverse complement strand
CGGCGGGCATCGGGCTGGTTCGCCAGGAAAATGACGTGCAGCCAGTTCTCGGGCGCACCCGCCTCCAGAAAAGGGTTGTGGCGAATCGTCTCGCCCAGCTCCCCAACGGTCCGCAACACCACCGGGATTCGGTAGCCGAACCTCTCCGCGATGCCCGTGCCGATCAGGTCCGGCAGCTTTTCCGCCATGGCCCGGGTAGCGGTGAAGAGCACATTGCCACTCTGGATATAGGTCCGGATGCCGCCGCATCCGGACCCCTCGAACAGGCGAGCTAGATCCGTCATAGGCAGCAGGTTCTTGCCGCCCACATTGATACCGCGCAACAGGGCTACCCAGGTGGGCACAGGCTTACCCCATCCGGGTAATTAGCTGCTGGATCTTATCCTTCTCATCCTTGGATGGATTGAACTTGAGCGCTTCCTTAAGCTGCTCGATCGCCTTGGTTTTATCGCCTTTCTGCGAGTAAGCCATCCCCAGGTGGTAGCGATAGGTGGCGTGGTTCGGCTCCTTGGCGACCAGATTCTTAAAGACATCGATGGCGTTGTCCGCCAGGCCCTTCTTCAAGTAGATCCAGCCGAGGGTGTCGGAGATTTCGGCAACGTCAGGCATGAATTGCTTGGCCCGTTGCGCTTTGGTGAGCGCGTCATTGAGGTCGCCGCCGGTCTCGGCCAGCAGGAAGGCCAGGTTGTTCAGCACAATGGCGTTGTCGGGTTGCAGTTTGAGGGTCGCCTCGTAGAACTGCTTGGCCTCCGGCTTGCGTGAGGCTCCATCCAACACCAGCCCCAGGGTGTAGAGCACCATGATGTTCTCGGGGAGGCTTTCGCGCGCCTTCTGCAATGCCTGGATGGCGCTATTGGCGTCCCCTTTGCGCCGGTAGGTTTCCCCGATTTTCATGTAGATCGCCCCCGGTTTGGCGCTCTTGTCCATCTGGGCCAGGATGCGGTTGTAAGTCTGGACGGCGAAATCGTACCTGCCCGCGAGCGCCGCCGTGTCGGCCAGGACCTCCAGCAGGTCTAAGCGGCCGGGAGCCTTGTCGCTCTCGCCTTGCAGTAGCTTGATGGCTTCCTCGGTCTTATTCTGCGCCCAGATGGTTTCGACGATGCCCATGAGACCTCGCAAGTTCGCCGGGTTGACCTGGTAGGTCCGCCGGAAGGCCTCTTCGGCTTCCTTATAACGCTTCTCGGCAAGATTCACCACGCCCAACTGGTACAGCACATCGGGCGTGCCGGGGTTGACCTTGAGCAGGGAGTCCAGCAGGACGCGCGAAGCGGCGAACTTTTTCTGCCCTATCAGCGCGGCCGATTGGATGAGGCGCGCGTTCATGTTCCCCGTGTCGATCGCCAGTATCGCCTCGGCGGTCTTCAAGGCGGCGTCGAACTCCTTGCTGGCCACCTGCAACTCCGCCAGCTTACGGCGTGCCGGAATGTGTCTCGGGTCCAACTCGATGGCTTTCTGATACTGCTGCTTGGCCTGTTCGTATTCCCCGCGCGCGGCATGGGCCCGGCCCAGGTTGTAGCGCGTAACCGCGTTCTCCGGCGCGCTTGTCACCACCGCCTGCAATTCCGCCAGCGCTTTGGCGACGTCCCCCTTGTCCAGCAGGAACGTGGCCGCCAATCCGCGCGCATCGTTATCCTTCGCATTCTCTTTGAGAATTTGGGAATTGATTTCGGCGGCTTCGGTCCGCTTGCCCTGGCGCATCAGCACTTCGATGACGCGCTTCTGGTACATCACCTTCCTGTTGACATCCTTGGAGATGCCTTCTTTGTACTCGCGAATCGCGGAATCCCCGTCGCTCATGCGTAGATAGAAATCGCCCACCGTCAGGTATGCCTGGTCGAAGTCCTTGGCATGGCTCTTGATCTGGTTGAGGACGCTTATCATCTCGTCGTGCCGCTGCAACCCGAAATAGTGCATCGCCAGGAGCGTCAGAAAGCTGTACTGCTTCGGATTGTTGGCGAACGCCAATTTCAGAACCTGCTCGGCGTCCCCCGGCTTGTTCTGAAACCGAAAAATGCGGTACAGCTCTGTGTAAACGTAGGGAAAGGTCTTGTCCTGTGCTATCACCCGGCGGTAGAGCGTCTCCGCTCCGGTGAAGTCGCCCTTGGCCGCCAGCACCCGGGCCAACTGCATGGAAACCTCCTGCTGCCCGGGTTTGACGCTGTCCGCCTTGCGGTATTCCACCGCGGCCGCATCCAAAAAGGCCTGACCTTCGTCGGGTTTCTGGTTCTTGTAGGCTTCCGTGGCCTTGGAGTAATTTAAGTTGCCGAGCAGGCGGTGCCCATCGAAGGAGTTCGGATCGCGCTTCAGCAGGTCGCCGATGAACTTGTCCACCTCCCCCATGGCCTGCTTCTCGCCCTTGGCATAGGCCAGATAGATCTCCGTCAGTTTGACCACGGCATCCCAATGGTCGGGCTGATCGGGGGGAATCAACTCCACCGCCCGGCGAAGCGAGGACACGGCCCCGCTCACGTCGCCCATCTTCAGACTCACCAGAGCGAGTTTGTAGTGTGCCGCCCCATATCTCAGATCGCGTTTGAGCGCGTTCCGATATTGGATGGATGCCTCTTTGTAACGGCCCTTATCAAAATATTTGTTGCCGCTCTCCAGGTAATGCTTCTTCACCACGTTGGGATCGCGACTGCACGACGCCAATCCCACGAGAACCGCCAAAATGACCGCGACTAATCGGATGGAACGCATGGACTCCTCACACAGATGATTCTTCTATACTTTACGCCAGACACACGACGGATTCCACCGTGCGGCGCAGCGAACCGCGAGACCCAGTATTATACCAGTACCAGGAAAGTACTAGTTCTCCCCGGAATGGGGTGCTTAACGCTTCCATCAGAGCCCCGAGCGTCAGCGAGCGGGTTAGCGATAACTCCGATCTAGTGGTCGGGGCCCTAGTACGCCTGGCCACTCTTCGCCCGACTGCCCCTTGCGCTTTTGCTCATAGTGGGATAGTCTCTCCTAATGGAGGCTCCGTAGTACCCGCAAAGTAGTTACCCGCAAAAAGGGGGCATAAGTTCCCTTCCGATTCGAACCCTGGCGCCGCCCGCAACTGTGCGCCCATGATTTTTCAAAATTCTTGATTCTAAGGAGTTTCCAGCATGCTGAAGTTAATCACGAGTGGTGTGTTC
>JANYJN010000370.1 GCA_025358475.1 Candidatus Solibacter sp. | reverse complement strand
CTTTCAGCACCGTCTCCGCATGCAGCGCGCCTTCGGGACTCTCTTCGTGCTTGAACATCAGATACAGATCGCGTCCCGTGGTCAGCACTTCCTTAGAGCGCGTCACGATGCCCGCGACATCGTCCGCCGTGTACTGGGGCTTGCGGAGGCGGTAGTAGACGAAATCCGCCGTGATCACCGGCGGCACTTCGAGCTTCTCCGATTCCGCCACGCATAGCGACACGTTGCGCTGCCCTAGCGCGTCGTACACTTCCTCCACCAGCCAGCTTGCATGACGAAACTCGAAAGCGTATCGCAGGTCGCCGGGCAGCAGTTCCAGGTAGCTGCGTAGCAGCGCGATGTCGCGCTTCTGTGCCGGCGGCAACTGGAACAGAATCGGTCCCAGGCGACGCGCAGTGCGCAGGGGGTCGATCATTTTCAGAAAGAGTTCGGTGGCATCGGCGGCATTCCTCAGGCGCAGAATGTGCGTGATGCGCATGTTCGCCTTCACCGCGAAGACGAACCCGGGGGCGGTCTGCGCCACCCAGTTTTCCAGCGTGGAGGCCGAGGGCAGGCGACGGAACGTGTAGTTGATTTCCACGCAGTTCAAACGTTGCGCGTAATATTTCAGAAATTGGTTGGCCGGAGTCTTGGCCGGATAGAAGCCCGGCTTCCAGGCCGTATATGCGAAGCCGGAGGTTCCGGCATAAAGCGTCGCCATGGCTTATCATTATCTCTGGCTGGAGGCTGCAAATGTTTTTGGTTCATTGGATTGTCAATTGGCTGCTGGGCGCGCTGGCGCTTTGGCTGGTAGCGCAGATCATCCCCGGAATTCAGATCCGCGATTTCGGCACGGCCATGCTGGCTACCGTCATCATCGCGGTAGTGGACATCACCATCGGGCCGATTCTGCGCTTCATCGCGTTTCCCATCACCTTTCTCACCTTGGGACTGTTCCGCCTGGTGTTGAACGCTCTCCTGCTGAAACTGGCGTCGATGTTCACGCCGGGCTTCCGGATCGACGGGTTCCTCAACGCCTTGGTTGGCTCGCTGGTGCTGACGGTTCTCGATATCGTTCTGCACCGCGTCGCCTGGACTCTCTAAACATGCTGGCGCCCTCCAATCCCGTCGAGTTGGCCGAAGCGCTGCGCGATGCGGCGGCGGCCGGCCGCACCATCGCGCTGGCGGGGAATTCCACCAAACGCCGCATGGCCGGGCCGGTGGAACCCGCCGATGTGGCGCTGACCACGGTGTCGTTACGCGAAGTCCTGCAATATGAGCCGCGCGATCTTACCATCAGCGTGGCCGCGGGATTGAGCTGGTGCGAGTTTACCCACCTGCTGGCGGAAAATCGCCAGATGGTACCGCTCGACCCACCCTTTGCGGATGGCGCCACCGTGGGCGGCGTGATCTCCGCCAACTGCAGCGGGCCCCGGCGGCGGCTTTACGGCACGGCGCGCGACATGGTGATCGGCATGACCTTCGCCACCCTGGAAGGCAAGCTGGTGAAATCGGGCGGGATGGTCGTCAAGAATGTCGCCGGCCTCGACATGGCGAAGCTCATGATCGGGTCCTTCGGTACGCTGGCCGCCATCGCGGTAGTGAATTTCAAGGTCCAGCCGATGCCGGAGGTGGAACGCAGCTTTCTGCTGCCCTTCGATTCGCTGGCCGCCGCCATCGCGGCGCGCAATGTCATCCTGAAGGGCCCGTTGCAGCTGGCCGCGATCGATCTGCTGAACCCGGCTGCCGCCCGGACGCTGGGCAGTTCCACGTGGTTGCTGGCGCTGCGCGCCGGCGGTAACGCGGTCGCCGTCCAACGCTACGAGCGCGACTTCGCGCGCTTCACCGATGCCCTGGCATTCGAGGATGAGCGCCAGCAGACACTCTGGCGCCACGTGGAAAACTTCACGCCGGGGTTCCTGGCGGTGAACGAAGATGGCGCGGTGGTGCGCGCTTCGTGTACCCTGAAAGACTCGGAAGCGGTCATGCAGTCGTTCCCCGGCCCGGCGGTGGCGCGCGCGGGCTCTGGCGTCTGTTATGGTTATTTCGAGCGAGCGCAAGCTGCCGCGGATTGGTTGAGCAGCGCGCATGGGTCCGCCTCTAAGGCGGTCATCGAGTTCGCACCCGAGGAGAGCCGGCGAACCCTTGACCTCTGGCCTGCCCCCGGCGGCGATTTTGAAATCATGCAACGGGTCAAGCATCTGTTTGATCCGCGGAATCTGTTGAACCGTGGCCGACTTTACCGTCTTATCTAAAAAGAACGATTTGGGACCCAGGCAGTTCGATCTGGACCGCTGCGTGCATTGCGGCCTGTGTCTGAACGCCTGCCCCACCTATCGCGAACTCGGCCTCGAAATGGATTCGCCGCGCGGGCGCATCTACCAGATGGTCCAGGTAGCCAACGGCGCCCCCATCACCGATTCCTACCGCGAACACATCGGGCTTTGCCTGGCCTGCCGGGGTTGCGAATCGGCCTGCCCGTCGGGTGTGCCTTACGGCCGCATGGTGGAAGACGCGCGCGCCGAACTGGAAGCGCACACCCACCGTGGTTGG
>JANYJN010000322.1 GCA_025358475.1 Candidatus Solibacter sp. | reverse complement strand
CCAGGAAGAAGTTGAGTTCCTTGACGCTGTCGGTGGCTGGGGGTTCCAGCACGTTGCGGTCGAAAACATTGCCCAGCAGCGATGGTTTGGCGCCGTCGCGCGCGGCCACTCCCGCGCCCTTATTCGCCTGGATCAGGTTGTGCGAAAGCCAAGGCGCGCCGGGTCCGAGGATTAGCACGCCCTCGGCCAGGCAATCGCGGATCGCATTGGCGCGCAGCACCGGGCTGGTGCTGCCGCGAATCTCGATGCCGATGCCGGCGCCTTTCACTTCCACATCGTCGATCTCCACCACCGAATCGCGCAGCAGAATGCCGGTGGAAAGCGGCATTTCGGAATCGGCCAGGATGCGGAAGCCGCTCAGGCGCGCTCCCTTCACACCTTCGGCGATCACGGCGGGCCCGCTGCTCATGGGCGCGGCGCGCAGTTTGGGCTCGCGGGGGACGCGCGCCCGCAGGGTGACGCCATCCTTGAGCCGCACCTGCTCGCGATACTCCCCCCCGGGGACTTCCACCGTGTCGCCCGTGCGCGCTTCGGCCAGGGCGGCGGCGATGGTGGTGGTAACCGCAATCGTGCGCGGCGCAATTACCACCGGCGCGGGCTGCCACATGGCCCGCGTCATCCAGCCCAGCAAAGCCGCCGCCACAAACCCGGCGGCGAACAGGACCGCCCGCGAGATCCACAGGGAGATAGACGGCCTACGCGCAGCCAACGGCGCCGGGGCCGCTGCTCGCGTGAACTGCTCGCCCTCCACCACCAGCACCGTCACGTTGTCCTTGCCCCCCGCGCGGTTTGCCGCCGCGATCAACTCGCCCACGGCAGACTCCGGATTACCGGCATTGCGCTCCACGGCGGCGCGAATTTGCGCCGAAGGGACCTGGTCGCTCAGGCCATCGCTGCACAACACCAGCGCGCTTTCGGAATCGAACCCAAAGCTGTTCACTTCGATGAAATCCGGGTCGTCCGGAGTATGTTCCTCGCTGCCCACATCGCGAAACACCTCATTGCGGCGCGGGTGGTGCATGGCGTCCAGCTCGCTCAGTTCGCGATTGTCTTCGCGTTCGCCCACCGGGGAATGATCGTGCGTGATCTTGCGGATTTCGCCGCGGCGCACCTGGTAGAGGCGCGAATCGCCCACGTGTCCCACCACCGCCGTGCCGTTCTCCAGCACCGCGAGCGTAAGCACGCACGCCATGCCGGCGAATTCCGGGTTGGCGCGCGCGAGGCCCAGAATCTCGTTGTTGGCCATGGTGATGGCCTCGCGGACGCGCTGCTCTACGCTGCCGGTCTGGCGCTCCAGGCGCGCGCGCACCCGCTGCACGGCGATTTCCGCCGCCTTTTCGCCCGCGGCCTGCCCGCCGATGCCGTCCACCACCAGGAAGATGCCGCGCTCCGCGTCCACATAGAACGCGTCCTCGTTGTTGCTCCGCACGCGCCCCGGGTCGCTGGCCCCCGCGCACCTGACGTTGGTCTTAACCATTCGCTGTGCTTCGGAAATCCAGGAACACCACACCCGCCAGGCCGATTCGCGCCGTGGCAGGCACCGGCGCCTCCAGGTTGCGGTCGCGCTTTTCGCCGCCCTCCAACGCGATGCTGGAGGGCGCCTTCGCGCCGTCGATGGTCGTGCCCAACTGGCTCAGATCCTTCAGGAAAAACTGCCCGCTCGCCGGGTCGCGGCGCAGCCGGAAGTGCTCGCGCGACACGTCGGGCAGCGTTTCCAGTTTGATGTCGGTCCAGTAATCGCGGCCTCCGCGGCCCACCACGATCTCGTCCTTGGTCATGCGATAGGTCTTGTGGCCGGAACTGTCTTCGTACTCGATCACCGCGAACGCAGCGGCGTCCGCGACCGGCGCGGCCGGTGCCGCATCGTAGGTCTGTTTGGTGGATTCCACGCCACTCATCCGGCGCGTGGCGATGCGTTTGGTCATGCTTCCCGACCCGAGTTCGTCCTTGGCCGGCAGGGCGAGCTCCGAGGAGATGGCGATATCGCCCGGCTCCACGTCTTCGTCGGTGTTTTCCAGAATGCGAATCTGCCAGCCACCCTCCGGCGCCACCGCCTTGGGGCCGTTGTGCCGCGCCAGCTTCAGACGTTCGCCCAGCGAGGCCTTGTTCAGGCTTTCCAGTTCGGCATCCAGCGCGCGGCGCGCTTCGTCGAGGATGCGCGGCAGGATCCCGCGCAGCCGTTCCATGTCGCTCGGGTGCAGGAAGATATGGAAGATGGCCGGCGGCAGGGTGGAGTAGTGCAGCGGCTCGAGACCTTCGCGCATGTTGCGGACGATCTCCAGGATGATGTCTCGCGCGGTAGCGGGATTGGCGGCGGCAGGACGGTCCATAGAGGAACCAACTTCGATTTTAGCAGTCTGCGGCGACCACGCCCTAACCAGGCAAAACCGGAGGCTCAACGGAAGGGGCAGGCTTCACGCCAGCAGTGGGATAAGTCTCCGGCTTGTCCATCCGGGCGAAGCTGGGACGTCCGAGCTTTCGCTCGAATGCACAAGGCAGAGCCTTATGCCACAACTGCTTCACCGCCGCTTTACTGTGCGTCTTTCACGCAGCGGAACCCGATATTCTCGGCGGCGCCCCGCTCCGGCACCGTGGAGTTGTCCCAGAGACCGGCCGGGTCGAGCTTTTCGGCGGCAAAGAAGGATTGGCCGCGAACCATGTACCACGGCTCGCCGCGGGTAGGCGGGGCGAGCTTCATCTCTTTGAATAGCTTGCTGAACTCCGCGAAGGCGCCATTACCAGGAGGGCTCACCTGATCCACCAATTCCCAGACATTGCCCGACAGATTCAGCGCTCCACAGGGGCTGGCGCCGTTGGGCAGATCGGAAACCGGCAGCAATTTGCCGCTGCCGACGTTGGCACGCGCGGTGTCGGCAGCGTTGCCCCAAGGGTAGAGAAGGCCGTCTTTCCCGCGTGCCGCCTTCTCCCATTCGCGGCCCTTGGGCAGACGCTTGCCTGCCCATTCCGCGAAAGCGCGCGCATCCGAGATCAGGACGTTGACCACCGGGAGATCGAGCTTGTCCGCGGGGAATCCCTTTGGCAGTGTGTGCTTCGTCTCTTGGCAGAACTGCTGGTAGGCCGCGTTGCTGGCTTCGGTCTTATCGATATAAAACGCGGGCAGAGTATCCGGCTCTTTCTTCTCGCCGGCCAGAAAACCGCCCGCCTCCACCAGCACCATCTCGCCGCCCTTCGCGGCGATGGTCTTGGCCAATGCAGCAGGCGCTTCCGCCTGCTGGGGCGCAAGCTTCGTCCCCGTCCTGGTGGCGAAGTAGAGGACTGCGGCCAACGCCACAATCGCCACCAGCACCGCGGATATCAGCCATGCCGGGCGCGGCGGTGCGGCGGGCGGCCCGGCTAAGGTTGTGGCTGGGGTCGCTACCGGCGCCGCCGCGGGCATGGCCGGCAGCACCACGGTGGGGGTGTCGAGTTCCGCGATCACGCGATCGAGTTCCGCCGAGACCACCGCGAACCCCTGCGGCCGCTCCGCCGGATTCTTGGCGGTGCAGCGCGCGATGAGGTTGCAGATCGATAAGGGCACACCCGCCTCATGCAGCGGCTCCATCTTCAACGGTTCGTTCAGGATGCTGTAGAAGATCCGCTCCACCGCCTCGGCTTCCACCGGCTTCCTGCCGGTGAGCAGTTCGAAGAGCAGCACACCGAAGGCATAGACATCCACCTGCTCGGTGATATTCTCGCCCCTGACCTGTTCCGGCGCCATGTAAAACGGCGTGCCCAGCACGTATCCGGCGCGCGTCATCTGTAAGCCTTCGGTCTTGGCGATGCCGAAATCGATCAGCTTGACCACGCCCGCGGCATTGATGTGAATGTTGTCCGGTTTGAGGTCGCGGTGGATGATCTTCTGCGTGTGGACGTACGCCAGCGCGCGGGCCACCTGCGCGGCGATTTTCAGTTTGTCGCGCAAGGCGCCGGTGTGCCCATTGCGCATGGCGTGGCGCAGATCCTCGCCGCGCAGGAACTCCATCACCATAAAGGGCCGGTGCAGGTCGTCTTCGCCGAAATCGTAAATACCGAGGACGTTGTCGTGGGTGAGGCTCCCGGCCATGCGGGCTTCGGCCAGAAAGCGCTCTTTGACGTCGCTGTCCTGGCACCCGGCATCGGTCAGAATCTTGACCGCCACGGTGCGCCCGATCAGCGTATCGCGAGCCCGGTAGACGTGGGACATGCCGCCGCCCAGGAATTCCTGCAGCTCGTACTTGCCGATTCGCGCGGGCAGGTCCATTGGCACAGAA
>JANYJN010000258.1 GCA_025358475.1 Candidatus Solibacter sp. | reverse complement strand
GGACCAGGATAGCAGAAAATACCGCGAAGAGGGTGCGGACTTTCACCATAGTGGATGAGATGAGTCACGCGCTGTCCGGACAGAGACCCTGTCGAGAGGATCACTTCCGTCCGAGCGCCCGTTTAGTAAACGCTGCGCCGTCAGGGAGGATCGATACTGCCACGCGGGGCAAGCCAGTCTCGGTCCCTCTTCTGGATTGGCCAGCACGCCGCGCTACTCTTCTCGCAGGGCCGTCATGGGATCGGTCTTAGCTGCCCGCCGCGCCGGCAGGTAGCACGCCAGCATTGCCAGGCCGGACAGGAACAGAGGCGCCCCGACGACCAGAAATGGATCGTAGCCGCTTCGGCCGAAGGTCCGTGCCAACACGTCGCTGTACGCGGAAAAGACGTGCGAGATGGCGAACGCGCCGCTGAAGCCGAGTGCCGAGCCCACCACCACCAGCGCCGTCCCTTCCCTGAGCACGAGTCCCAGTACCTGGCGGCTACGCGCTCCCAGGGCCAGCCGGATGCAAATCTCTTTCCGCCGCTGCGCCACAGCGTAAGCCGTGACTCCGCCCAAGCCAATGCAGGCCAGCAGCAGGGCGAAAACGCCCAGAACCTCGAAGATCCCGGCTTGCCACGCGACCAACGAGTTCATCCTATCGAGGTCTTCGCGCAGGGTACGGGCGTTGTAAACAGCGAGATCGGGATGGAGCGATGCCAGTTGGCTCCGCACGGCCGCCAGAGTGTCCAGGCCCGCCGTGCCGCGCACCAGGAGCGTGGCGCCTAGCGCCGGGTTCTTGCGAAACTGCTCGGCTGTCAGCGGCAGAAATACGGTAGCCACTGGTTTGGTTATCCCAAATCCGAACTGTATGTCGCGCGTGAGGCCAACCACCGTGTAGCTTACTTCCCCCTCGCGGATCGCGCGGCCAATCGGGTCTCGGCTGCCGAACAACTCGCGCGCGGCGGTCTGATTGACGATTGCCGGAATGGCCGCACTGCCCTTTGGCGCCGGTGCATCCGCTTGCTGCTCCCGGCGATCAAACTCGCGCCCGCCCACCAGGGGTACGCCGAGCGTGGCGAAGTAATCTGTCCCGATACGATCCCGGAAAACTGCACTCAGCACTTGGCCGCTTTGGCTTTCGCCCTCGGAGGACGACACTCTGGTGTTGGGCCGGTCGGCCATCAGGCCGGAGAACGGCGCGCTGCCGGCCAACGACACGGCGCGAACTCCATTGACGCGCGATAGCTCGTCCGGCAGCCCCGCAAAAAGCGATGCCGCTTCCTCGGCGGAATGGCCGTCACGCACCGGGTCAATCGAAAGAAGGTTGAGGTTCGCGATTGCAAAACCGGGATCGCCGCGGGCCATGCGCGTGTAACCCGCGACCAGATAACAAGTGACCATCAGGAGCATCAGGGATGCCGCCATCTGGCAGACCACAAACAGATTGCGTAAGCCGAAACGGCGATAGCTGCGCAACGGCACCTGTGCACCTTCCTTCAGCGTGAGACCTATGTCGACGCGCGCCGAAGAAAGCGCCGGCACCAGTCCGAAGCCTACGCCCGCCGCCATCGCGATCGCAAGCGTGATCGCAAGCACCAGGAAATCGGGTTCAACGTGGATCTCCGAGAAATTCCACGAAGACGCCGGCAGCGAGGAGATCGTGTGAGTGATCCAATAAGCCAGCACGATGCCGACGAGTCCGCCGGCGGAAGACAGAAGCACGCTTTCTGTCAGGAACTGCCGGACTAGGCGCGCCCGGCTAGCCCCGATCGAAAGTCGAACGGCGATTTCGCGCCTCCTCTGGCTGCCGCGAGCGAGTTGCAGACTTGCCAGGTTCGCACACACGAGCGCGAGCACCAGTGCCCAAAGGACCATAACTAATGTCTTCGCAAACGCGCGCTGCTCGGCTCTCATCATCGCAAAGGTGCCGGCCGGCATCAACTGAACCGCCTTGCCCTTGCGATCGGGTTGGACTCCGTTTTCCTGGTCGAAATTGCGGGTCGTCGCCTCGAGAGCTGCTTCCGCCCCACGCATTGTCACAACAGGTGCAAGCCGCAACACCACGCGAAACATCTCAAGGTCCCGGCGATTGAGAGGATCGCCACTGAGTTCGGGAGCCATTGAAGCGCCGCACGTTACCGGCACAAACAGGTCCGCCGCATACGCTGGCCAGATCCCCAGAAAGTTCTTCGGGCCGATACCCACTATCGTCGCCATCCGGCCGTTCAGCCGCAGCCTCCGTCCAACTGCGTGCGGGTCCGCGCCCAGTTGCGTGTGCCAGAAGCGATCGCTGACCACTACCACGGGCGCCATACCAGGCTTTTCCATCTCCGGTGTGAACAGTCTTCCCGAAGCCGCCGTCACCCCCAAGGTGGAGAAATACTCGGGCGAAACCAGGTGTCCGGAAAACCGTTCCGCCCGGGCGCTCCTGTCCCCGGTGAACGCCACCGCGAACGGGACTGGTCCCAGCAAAGCCGTGGCCGCCACCACCGCCTGATGTTGGTCCCGGTAGCGCTCGAAATACGGGTAGGAAACACCGCTGCGAATGGTCACCAGCGCTGCGGGATCGCGCACGCCGGGTGGCGGGCTCACCATGGACTCCATTTCGCTGAGGAACGCGCAGCACATGCCAATGCCGACGCCCAGCGAAAGCACCGCCACGGAGGTGAAGCCGGGAGACTTGGCGAGCGTCCGCAACGCATAAACGATGTCTTGACGAATTTCACGAAGGTACATGGCGGGCAATCGAATCGCAATGTCGGCAAGGAACCGTGCCAGCCCAGACACCCCATACCGCCGCCAGACCTCGGGTATGGCGTCCTCACCCAACCTGTCGAGATCCTCGCCATACAGCATGCGGAACTCGTTGGGGTATGCGCTCGCCATGCGGCGATAAAGACTCAGGCACAGGTTCAAACGGGAACTCATCAGTAAGCCTCCTGCTTGCGTTTCCTCTGCACCATACGGAGCATCTCTTGCAGCCTGTCGCATTCCAGGTCGAGCACCCTTCGTCCCAGCCTCGTCAACTTGTAATAGCGGCGGCGCGCGTCATCCAGTTCCGGGACCGGCCGCTCGTCTGACTCTTCAATCAGGCCGTTGCTGATGAGACGTTGCAGAGTGCCATAGAGGGTGGCAGGCCAGATGCGCACGGCTCCACTCGTCCGTTCCAGGACTTCCTGCATGATCCCGTAGCCGTGCTGCTCGTTGCCGACCAGCGAGAGCAGAATGTGGAACCAGTTGTTGTGCAACGGAAGAAAATCAACGGGATCGTTTTCTCTCATTACAATGATATATATGCCAACATATAGATCATTGTCAAGCCCAGTTTTGCTCCCGAAAACGCCGCGGCGGTTGTCAATCCAATCCGCTTTGAACCCGCAGCCGCCTCGCCGCTGCAAATGCCTGAGGTCCGGCGCAGGTAGTCGCCAAGGGGCGACCATCCCCACCCGGTCACTTGTTAGGTTCCGGCTCGATGCCCATTCGGTCATTGACCGCGTCGTGGAGCTTCTGCTTGCATCCGAGGTAGCGTTCGGTGGTCTGGATGGAGACGTGTCCCAACAAGAACTGGATCTGATCCAACTCGCCGCCGGCCAAATGGCAAAGCCTCGCGCAAGTGCGCCGCAGATCGTGCGGCGCGAGCTTCTCAATTCCTGCACGCGAGGCGCCCTCGCGCACGACCTCCCACAGGACCTTTGGAGTCATTCCTGTGCCCCAGACTTTACCAGCCTTGTTGATCGATCGAAAGAGCGTGCCTTCGGTGATGCCGCCCGCCTCCTTCCATGCGTCAACCGCTACCTTGACCCACGTTGGAATGGGAATGGTACGAATGTGTCCCGCCTTGCCGAGGAGGTCGGCGATGACCCAGTGCTCCTCTCGCGATTGGATCGCATCCACGCGGAGGGCGAGCAACTCGCCGCGGCGAAGTCCACATCCGATCAGCATGGCCAGGATTGCGTGGTTCCTTTTGCCACGTAGTGAATAGCTCTCAGCAGCTGCCAGCAGCCGCTTGCCCTGCTCTGCCGTGAGCCAGTTCCCGACACGGACCCCAATCCGGCGGACTCCCTTGACCCGTCGGATTCCGGCCGCAAGTTCCGGACTGAGCAGACCGGAATCGGCGGCCTCGTACGCGACGCGCCGCACGGCGGCCAGGCGCAGATTGATCGTTGTCGGCGCGTAGTGTTTCTGTTCGAGATAGATCCGGTATCGGAGGACGACCGTGCGATTGAACGCGAGGCGCGGTTCTGAGCAATACCAATCGACGAAATCGGTGATGGCGTGGTCATAGCTCCGCTGACCGCTCCTCGACGTAAGGCTGTTCAAGACTGCCGTTTTCGACTGTTCGAGGTCCGGGAGTGCCAGGACCCGCTTTGGTGGTCGTCTCTTCTTTCTGGATTTTGGCATTTGGCGGCGGCCTCCTCGACCGCCGCTGTTTAGACGCTCGAAGCTCTCATACACCGTTTTGGTGCATAATGGTGTCATGAAGGTGGCTGAGAAGGCGGTTCGCCAGAGCGTCAGCCTGCCGCTCAGGGTGGCGAAGCAGGTAGGTAGCATGGCCAAGAGCCGAAAGCTGAGCAAGAATCGCATGTTGTTGGAGTTGATCGAGAATGGAATCGACGCAGAGAAGCGAAAACAGCAGCAGTTTTTCGCCCTGGCTGAGCGTTTCCGCAACGAGCAGGATCCGGAAGCGGCTAACCGCTTGGGCGATGAACTCGGCAGAATGGTCTTCGGCGGCTGATGCCGCAACTCGAACGCTGGGAAAGCCTGCCCGAAGGGGTACGGCAACATCTGATCGGGCGGATGCGTGATCGCGCGATCAGCATCTCGGATCTCAATCAACTTCGCCTGTGGGTCGAGACGCGCCCTGAAGTGCCTGACGGTGACTGGTACAAGGATTTCGGTTCTTTCAAGATCTGCGGTAGCGGATCCTACCCCAAAACGTTCCTGGTCCGAGGGCAGGCTGCAAAGGGTGAAGCCCTCTGATCAGAGCGCTTCTGCGGATTCCTCCCCTGTAGTCGCGCAGTGTAGACCAAACTCATGCGAGATAAACCGAAGTATCCAGTGGCCTGTGCCGGTCGGGCCGTTTACGTGGTTGGCCGGTACGCGAACCGTTAGCATACGTAAATTTCCCTTTCTTGAGGTGTCCCCGAAGTCGAGTAAT
>JANYJN010000233.1 GCA_025358475.1 Candidatus Solibacter sp. | reverse complement strand
CATGCTCCAGGGTCAAACAGGCCGACGACCTCAACTTCTCCACTGTCCAAACGACCTCACCGCTCCCACCTTTGCCATGATCCCAGTTTTTCATGGGATTTCGCGGGCCGAAGGCCCATCACAACAGGCCGGGAGGCCTGTCCTACTTGGCCAGGAGTTCCTTTAGTTTGGCGTCGAACATCTGGAACGGCATGGCGCCGACCACCAGTTCGCCATCCACGCCATTGCCGACACTCTTGCCGACGATGAATGTCGGCGTGCCGTTGGCGCCGATCTTCATGGCCTCCAGCACGTCGCTCTGCACGCGCTCCTTGTACTTCCCGCCGTCGATGCAGGCGCGTAGCGCGCCGGTGTCCATCTTGAGGTTCGCGGCGAAGCCCACGATGTGCTCCATATCGAGCGAATTCGGATTGGCGCCCATGGTGTCGCGCAGCTCCCAGAACTTGCCCTGCTCACCGGCGCAGCGGGCGGCCATGGCGGCGCGCATGGCGTTGGGGTGGAAATCCAGGGGCATGTCCTTGCTGAAGAAGCGCACCTTCCCGGTATCGATGTAGGCTTTTTTTAACTCGACAAAACCCGTTACATGGAAGCGCTGGCAGTATGGGCACTGATAGTCGGTGTACTCCACGATGGTAAGCGGCGCGTTGTTGGAGCCCAACATGGGAACTCCGCTCAGGTCGGCGATCCTGGCCCTGGTGGGCGCGTCTTCCTGCGGCGCGCTCACCGGCTTGGCCGGTTTCTCCAGCAATTGCCGGATCTGCCGCAGTTCCTGCAAAATCTCGTCGCCCTGCTGGCGCGTCATCGGCGTCTTTTCGTTGGTCTTCTGGGCCCCGAGCGGCAGCGCCGCGAACAACGTTGCGTATACGAAAAACTTCTTCATTGGTTACCTAATTCTTCCTCAGGATCAGCACGTACTGGCTGTCGGGAACGTGTTCCTGCTCCGCGATAAGATGGAAACGATTGGCCTCGATCTCCTTGATCACGTCGGGCATGTCGAGGCGGATATGCGTCAACGCCCGCCCTTCCGGCATGGCCTCCTGGCGCTTGTAGTATTCCACGATCACCAGTTTGCCGCCAGGCTTGAGCGATTGATGGATGGCGGCCAGCATTTTCTCGGGGTAATCGAAGTGATGGTAGACGTCGAGAGCGAGCACGATGTCCACCCCTTCCGCGGGCAGGTTGGGGTCGGTTTCCGTGCCTTTGACGAAGGTCACGTTCGGCAGCTTCTGGTTTTCGGCCCGCTGTTTCGCGGAGGCCAGAAAGTCGTCGAAAATATCTTCCGCGATCACGTGGCCGTCCGCTCCCACGCGCCGGCTCAGGAACGGCAGCATGTAGCCAATTCCAGTGCCGACGTCGGCCACCGTCATGCCGGCCTGAAGGCCCATGGCGCGAATCAAATCGCCAGGCTTTTGTTTTTCGTCGCGCGCCGGGTCGCCTAGCCCGCCGGCCACGCCCTTGCGCTGCTGCTCGGTCCGATATCCCGCGTTGGCCGGGCCGGCCACCTGTGCGGCAAGCGTAGCATTCAGGAAGCCAGCCAGCAGCAGCCCGGCGAACATGCCGGCGATTCTCAAAGTGCCGTCTCCATGGGCAGCGCCAGCGGCGCCTCCCGCATGAAATCGAGCCGCGACATCTCTTCAATGGCCTCGCCGATGGATTGCTCGCTGGTCTGTTCCGTAGTGATCACGAACGGCAGATCGTTCTTGGTGTCGCAGGGCTCCTGCAGCACGGCTTCGAGGCCGATATTCTTGCTGGCCAGAATGCCCGCCAGTTTGGCGATGATCCCCGGACGATCTTCCACGCGGAAGCGCAGGTAGTATGCGCGCTTTTGCAGCTTCACCGATACCGGCCTGTTCTCGCCCAACCGCTCATGGGCGAATGGCGAGACGCGCTCCGGACTGCCGCCGCGAATCTCTCGCGCCACGCGCATCAGGTCGCTCACCACGGCGACGCCGGTGGGGTGTCCCGCGCCCCAGCCGTAGTAAAACGTGTCTTCGCCGAACATGCCCTTCACCCACACCGCATTGTACGGACCCTGCACGCTGGCCAGAATGGTGGAGGTGGGAATCAGCGCCGGGCGCACGAACAGAATCAGCCCGTCCGGTGTCTTGCGCCCGCCGCAGATCAGGCGGATGGTGTGCTTCAGGGCTCGCGCATACTGGAAATCGAGCGGGGTGATTCGCCGGATGCCTTCCACGTAGATGTCCGACGCCGTGATTTTTTCGCCGAAGGCCAGCGCCGCCAGCAGCACCAGTTTGCTGCGCGCGTCGTAGCCATCCACATCCGCGCTGGGGTCGGCTTCGGCGTAACCCAGGCGCTGCGCCTCGGCAATCATGGTGTCCATGGCGGCGCCGGTTTTTTCGATCTCGGTGAGGATGTAGTTACAGGTGCCGTTAAGAATTCCGTACAACGCCTGCACGCGGTCGCCCGAGATGCCTTCGCGCAACACGGCGTGGATGGGGATGCCCCCGCAGACCGAGGCCTCCATGGCGAGATTGATGCCCGCCTGGATGGCGCGGTCCCAGATCTCCGGCCCGCTGGCCGCCATGAGTTCCTTATTGGCCGTGACCACGCTCTTGTGGTTGGCGATGGCGGCGTCCACAATCTGCGCCGCCACGGTGGTGCCGCCCACCAGTTCGGCGACAATCTGCACGTCCGGGTGCGCCACCACCTCGCGCCAGTCCGTGGTCTTGAAAACGTCGCCGAGTCCCGCCGGAATATGCTTGGTGTGGACCGAACGGCTGCACACGGCGACCACTTTCAGGCGGTACCCGAGCTTGAGCGCGATCTGGTCGCCGTTTTCCGATAGTATGGCAAGCGTGCTGGACCCCACGTTGCCCAG
>JANYJN010000214.1 GCA_025358475.1 Candidatus Solibacter sp. | reverse complement strand
CATACCAGGCGACGACCGAATATTCCCCCCAATTGTAAGGACTTCCCGATTTCTGCCCACGTAGCACAATCGTGGGATTTCCCCAGTCATCCCGGTGAAACGTAGTCTGACCACCCTCGACATGGAACATCCCAACTGGCGTCGTTGTTCCGATCCCGACGTTACTGTTGGTCCAAACCGGATTTGTGCCGTTCCACTGGCCCCACACGGGGCACGGCGCCGCTATCCAGAGCACGGCCAGGCTGGCGAGAACCGCTCCACAACGACCCTTCAGGTATGAGTAACGAATCATTTCTGTCTTTCCTCCCAACATGAATTCATCGCAACCGCCGGTAAGCGGCCGCCGTGCGCCGAACCCCCGCGAGGCGCGAACGAAGGTAACCTGCCCCGCTGCCCATAACCGGCAGTCCAGGAGATTCGCAGGATTACCGCTAGTTCCACCTCGCCCAACACGGAACTCGAACGGAAACTCGACGCCTTCGCGCAGCACCTCTGCGCGCGGCGCGGCTTGGCCGAATGCACCATCCAGGACTACATCGGCACCATCCGCCGCCTGTATCCAACGATCCGGCTGAATCCACCCCATCACGTTCTGGACTCGCTTATCGTCAAAATGCGCAAGGCTGGTGCTTCGTACAGCCACGTCGTCAACACTTCGCTCGCGCTGGAACGGTACACCGAGTTCATTGGGAACCCCATCCAGCTCGGCCGCCCCAAGAAACCGAAGCGCATCATCCGCGGCACTCTGACCGAAGCCGAAATCACCCTTATGCTGGCCGCCTGCCGGAACATCCGCGAGCAGGCCATCCTGACCCTGCTCGCCTACTCCGGGCGCAACAAAGAATTGTACGGCCTCAAAATTGCCGACGTGGACGTCGCTTCGCAGATTGTTCATGTCCATAGCGGCAAGGGACAGAAGGACCGCGACGCGTTCATTTCCCCGGCCTGCGCCGGCATGGTGCTCAAATATGTTCAGCGCGAACGCCCTGGCGCTCGGCCCGAGGCTTCGTTGTTCGTCACGGTCCAGAAGGGTAATCCCTACGGGACTCAGGACCTCCGCAAACTGGTCCACGTCGTGGCCAAGCGGGCGCGTATCCAAAAGCGCGTCTGGCCGCACCTGTTTCGACATTCGCTCGCAACCAATATGCTCATCCGCGGCGCGCATATCCTCGCCATCAAAGAGCAACTCGGCCATGCGTTCGTTGAGACGACGATGGTATACCTCCACGCGGTCCCCACTGCCATGCAGGGCCAGTACCGCTTCTTCGCCCCGAGCTACCTGTGATCCGAAGCGTTGCATTCGACCTCAGGGCAACTTCCCCAGCACGGTAAACGTGAAGCTCCTCGGATTTGCATCCCCGGTCGCGTGCTTGAAGGCCTGCTGGCTGGCATTCGCGGGAAGCGCCACGCCGTTGGCGTCGCCGAGCTTCAGATCGTGGCTGGCGATGTAGAAGTTCAAAGCAGTGTCGCGCGGCACCGGAAGTCGATAGCTGTACGTGGGAATGCTGGCCTGGGAACCTGCAGTGCCCGTCGGGCTGCTCACAGCGCGGGCCGGATAGTACGTCCCTCTTGGTCCCCACACGCCCACACTCAGGTCCGGGCGGCGGCCATCCTTCGTCAATTGGCTCAGAGCCTTCTGCGCATCGTTTACCTGGACGTTCAGAACCGAGGCGGGTGTAAGCGCAATTTTGATTCCGGTCGCCGCTTGCCCCGAAACGAGCGTGACGCCAGCGGGATTTCCATTCCACTCGCACGGGTTCAGGTATTGATCGCCGGATGCCTGCACGCAAACCAAGTAATTGCCCGGCGTGAGTCCTTGAATCTGGTAGGCGCCGTCGCCGCCCGATTTCGTGTTCCTGGTGAACGGCGGGGCGCCGCTTCTAGATGCGATTACGAGTGCGGCAGGAAGGGGTTTTTGCGTTTTCGCATCCAGAACCGTGCCAGTAATACTGGCGGTTCCCGTTTGCCCGATCACGGCCGGGACCGTGAGCGATAGGATTAAGATAGGGATGCATTTCATGGGTTTGTCCTCCCGATCAAGGTGCTAGAGATCAGCGAGAATCGGTCAGCAGTTTTGGGAGTGAGGTCGGGATGAATCTCCCGATGTGGAACTCGGAGCGATCCAAAGGGCCGATCTCCCGTTGGGCGGGAACGGCGAACGGCAGCGTAGCGACTAGAACAAGCACTCAGCAAGTAGAAATCCTAACGTGAGCAAATATGTACCGCACTGGCATGGTGCCCATGCCACCACCGTGGAGCAGACTGCTGGATCCACGGCACTGTCGCCATCTGCTTCCCTGCGACCTATTTTGTACTAAACCACACTAATATCTCTTTTTGTCGGATACAAGGTCAACTCCGCCCTTTTGTTTGCCTGGATTCTACCGCCAAGCGGGAGAGACCTTGTGTGTCATCGTGTTGTAATCCCCACTGCAACGGTCGGGTCACACTTTCGCCTCTTTGGGGGCGATTCGCCCCCCGTTTGAGCTCAGCAAAGACGTGTCAACCTGGCTCCAGGCGCATGAGCAGGCGCAGTGGCAACCCACCATCGCAGGATCCTCTGTGACAGCGTGGATGCCACCCCAGTGCCGGCGGCATCCTAATCAGCAGGGCTCCCGGCCGCCATGAGAAGCACGACCAGAAAAGCGCCGGGAGGAGCAAGGCACCCAACCGCCTCCCTGCTCACGAGAAGTTACCAGGACAGCACTCGGTTAGAGTCCCGATGACGGGAACAGGATCGGGGACCGTAATAGGGTACTCTTCAATCCGTTGGCGACGGAGGACAGCGCCGGGGGCGGGCAATATCCACTACCTGCAAATCCGCCCTGTTTGATTCGCGAAGTTCCCCAGCGGTCCCAGAGGTCCAAGAAAATTTGGCCACGGTGCGGTATGATCGCTGACCGGGCGATGGTGCGTTTGTTCTTCAACCTGTCCATCATCGCCCCCCCGGGGGAATCACTTCTTATTGCTGTCTTTACCTTCCAACATCCGGATCCGCTCTTGGAGTAGTTCCATTTCTTCCTTGGTGGCCACCTTCTCCAGCACCTCGTCGGGATCCTGGATGGCGGCCACAGTGTCCCGATGCTTCTGCGCCATCTTCACGGCGGCCAGAAAGTCCCGCAAACCTTCGACGGACGAAACTTGACTGACCTTGGAGGGGAAGCGCGGATGCCCGCACAGGCACACCGGCAACGGGAAGACGGCCCGGCCCACCGGAAGAATCTCTCCGCCCGGGTAGGCACTATACGTATCCTGGTACCTCCGGAACTCCGATAGCATCAGCCACTCCGACCCGCACTCTGGACACTGCACCGCATCGCTCATCGACTTGCTCCTCTTCTTTTCCACTTCCGTCACTGCCGGCAGGGCGCCGCCGCCGGCGCAAAGTGCCGGATCCGGCGTGAACGTCACCCGCCAGTTGTTCTTATATAACGTCACCTTTTTACCGAACCGAACAGCCTGCCGGGCGGGCGGCGCAGGAACCGCCTTAAACCATCCCAGTGGCGTACCCAGCGTCTTGTCCCGCTGCAACCCCTCCACGCAGACTCGAACGATCACCTCGACAATCTCCCGCGCCATCCGATACGTGAATCCCTTCTCCTGTAGCGCCAGAACCTGTTCATCCCGCCCGTGTTTCACCTCCGGCTCCCGCCGGATCTTCTTCCACGGCTTGCGCAACCCCTTGACCGACGCCGGCGATTGACGGCGAAGCCGGCGCAGGGCCTTCACTTCGAGCGGCCGCAGCCGGGCGGCGGCGGAATCCAACTCCCCCTTCGCCGCCCCCTCTACCAGCACGCACTCCTTCAATACCCCATTCGCATCCCGTTCCCATGCGAATTGCGAATTCAGCTTCCGGAACACCTTCATCAACGACGACAACTCCGTATTCGGAGTCCTTCCCCCGAGCCATGCGCCACCCAGCGTGGGCGGATACGGCGCGCCGCACAAACACACCCGTATCCGCGGTTGAAGATGATTCAGCGTGCTCCTGGGATCCGGCGGGGACCCCCACCGCGCAAGCTGAAAGTCATCCTCGGTCTGTTCCTTCCACATGTCCACGCCGGCCTCCCGGAACCACTCGGAATTGCAGTATGGGCACCGGATAATCGGCGGCGTAGGTGGATCGTGACGGGGACGCATTGGGCTGCTCACAGGCTGAGTAGTATTAGTCGCCTGAAGTATTGAGCGGTCGTTTCACAGAATTCTCGCGGAATTCGGCTATTGCCTGCATTTTTACACTTCCAGGGGGACGGCGCTCGGCCGGCGTAGCCGAAAAGGGGACACCGGAGACGTCGGCACCAGGGGTTCACGCACAAATTTCGATAATTATCGGGCATTTTTAATACCGCCATCGGTACGGTACCGGTCTAAGACCACCAGCGTGCCCTCTAGCGGCGTCTCTTCGAGCTGCACCGGTCCGGTGATCGTAATCGAAGTTCAGGCTGCGCTCGATGATGCCGCCACCCAGGTCGGTGGTGGCGGTGTTCGTCAGGGTGAAGTTGGGGTTCAGCCCCGGGTCCGTGCCCGGCATATCCACCGGCGCGGATGCCTGCTCGAAGTTGGAGTCGAGCCTGGTCAGCACCGCACGATACCAGTAGGGCGCGTCCAGAGTCAGCGTCTGGTCCGGCGCCACCGACTGGTAATGGATGTTGTCGGTGGATACCTGGTGGGTGATCGACGTCAGCTTGTCCGCCGTGTGCTGCGCCGCCCGGAACACCACGGCTCCGAGTGGTTGGGAGATCCGCTGGCTCTGCACCTGGCCGCTGGCGCTCACCCGGCGCGCCGAGAACTGGATGTTGCGCAGAGCGATGCTGGCGCCTACCCGGTCGGCGATAATCAACCGCACCTGGCTGCAATGCCGCGGGTCGAAGTCGGCGATCCAATCGCCAGAGAACTTTCCGGAAGAGCCATCCAGGCTCAAGCTCGACGGCTGCAAGTCGGCCAGTAGGTCTTCGCGAATGATGCCATCGGGCGAGCTGGAGAATTCCTCCACCACCAGGCCCTGGTAACCTGCCAGTTCAATGCGCAGCCGGTTCAATACCTTGACAGTGGAGAAGTTGAAGACCAGCTCCAGGCGGCTGCCAGTCCAAGTCGAGGTCTCGGTCTTGCTGTCCAGCAACAAATCGGTCGTTCCCGCGCCCAGCGTGCCCTCGCAGGCCACACCAAAATCAATCGAGGTCGGTTGGAGGAAGGTCTCCGCCACCAGCGGCAAGGAAACCACACCGGCATTGAAGTCCACCGCCGCCGTGGAAGCTCCCAGGTTGCGGTTGTGGATGAACTGTTCGGTGTAGCGCCGCGACCCCGAGACATAGACCGATTCGCGGATCGCCTGGCGTAGGTTGTTCTGCGTCGAGGCGAACAGGTTGAACAGGGCCGCTGCGTCGTTCTCGGTGCCGAGGAGCTGGCGGATAATGGCCTGCGCGTCCTGGCCCAGGATCTGGAAGTTGCCGTTGAGGTCGCCGGATATCGCCGGACCCTCGCGCGTCACAGGAATCAGTGGTGTCACCTTGTTGCCCAGGGACAGCACGCCATTCAGCCGACTGTAAACTGTGGCCAGAAGGTCTTCGCGGGTGGTCACTGGTGTGCCCCGCAGACTGGCTTCCGCCTGTGCCAGGCGGGCCTTCAAAAGTTCCTGCTCTCCGGTATTGGAAATCGAATCGTACATATTATGCCCCTTTGGTTACCTGCAGGAGGAAGCGGGTCAACACCGCGTCGTCGCCGCGCAGCACCCACTTCAGATAGAGGTCGCACTTCGTGAAGTCGGCGCCGCCCCAGGCATCGCGAAACGACAGCGCCGCGCCATCGCGGAAGCGGTGAACCTTCTGGTTTTCGGGGGCGCCGGCGGGCCGGCAGTACAGATAGCAATCGCCCGACCCTCGGAACTCCGCGTCCAGGCGGATGACTTCCGGCATGCCGTCCACACTGAACGGGCCGGATACGAAGACGCCTGGCCCCGCCGGGTTGTACCGCTCACCGGCGATGTCGCGCAGGCCGAGCTCGTACTGCGCACCCACCAGGCTCACCAAAACCGCACCCTGGACGGGGCGATCGGAGAACGGCAGCACGGTCTGCAGACGGGCCAGGGACTCCTGGCGCAACTGGTCCGCCGGGTTCACCAGGTGCTCCTTGAGGGAGTAGTTGGGCTGGTAAACGGTGAGGTACAGGCGCCGGACCTAGATGGGATCGCCCTTGGCGTCGGCGAAGCGGATCGATACCGGGCGGATATCGCCCTCGAAGATGGGCGAATCATTCTGGGTGAGCATTCCCTCCGCCTGGATCATTTTCAGGCGGATCGGCATGTTGACGAATGGCGTCAGGCGCAGAGCATTGTAGTAGCCGGGCCGGTCGAACTCTACCTCCAGGACTCCGGAGACGCCGAAGTTCGTGTTGGCGCGCGTCTCAATGCGCAGCAGGGCCTCGTAGTCCAGCGCCACCGCGGGCTTGATCTGGATCCCAAGGGGCGATCCCAGCTCATCGACAACCGGGAACCAGCCGTCCACGATGGTGATCGGGAAGTAGTTCTTGCGCACATCCAGGAACGGATTGGCGGCATCGAACATCATCGCCGGGCTCCAGTCCATGTTGTAGGTGGAGCACTGGTACCCGGGG
Source organism: Candidatus Solibacter sp. (assembly GCA_025358475.1). Lineage (GTDB taxonomy): Bacteria > Acidobacteriota > Terriglobia > Bryobacterales > Bryobacteraceae > Solibacter. The sequence goes on along the minus strand of JANYJN010000214.1, from coordinate 1,102 downwards.
AAGTATTCGGTGACCTGCACGTTGACGGTCTTGCCCACCAGTGTGGCGCGCGGGACGATGTTGCCGCGGCGGGAAGGCTCTGCACTACCGTGTCGGCACCAAAGGCGACGGTTGCCAGGTTTCTCCACCTCCCCCGCCGCGGGACAATCCTACGGCATGGGATTCACATTGCAAGCAGCGCTGCGTAGTCCCACCGTTTGCTGAGCCGTGGCGCGCCGGGGTTCCAGTGTGCGGCCCGCCAATCCAGCCACGGCCGGCTCCTGCACGCCGACAAAGGCGCAGATACGCGATCCAGCCGCCCGGGAGGAACACCAGCGGCCGTTCGGGCTCCGCCGCATAGGGAGACCACAAAAGCATCGTTTTCCAATCGCCACCAACTGCTGGCGCCCACACACCAAAGTCGTCGAGCCCGACCTGATCCGATACTCGCAGCCGTAGGTGCCGGTCCTCGTAAACGTAGTACATACCAATGGGCGCTCTGCGAGTTAACGTCGGGTGCAACAGCGCCACAGCGCGAGCACACCGGATGGCCACTTCAAGATCATCTGTCATTTACCCTCCGTCTCCAGGTAACAGCCCTTCGAGCTTTTCGAAGTCATGGCTAATGGCCTGCGCCAGCCAGTACAGCCTTTCCAATAACTCTGTCGGACACTGGAACTCAATGGTAAGCACACCGGGTGACAGGAGGATTCCTGGAGTCAGCCGATCCAGGCTGGCCCGCGCCACCGCGGCGCGCACAGGGATCCGGACCCGCGTCGAGATCAGGTGCTCGCGCGATGCCTCCACAACGTCCAGCAGGCGTTCCCGCCGCCGCTTCTCGGCGGAATAGTCTTCCTTTGACTCCAATGATTGCAATGCTTCCAGAAACTGCGCGCGATCCAGGAGGAACGTTCGGCCCGTCTGGTACCCTCCAAACTGATGCATTAGTTCTATGGCCCGGCGACGCTTCACGCCGAAGATGCGCTCGATGCCGGACCGGTCCACCACAGGCACAGCAAGGTGCTCCAGCTCCTCTCGGATCTCGGGAAGTCGCAGCAACCATTCGGGTTTTGCCGGCATTCTGAAGAGGGCCCCAACTCAAGTATGTTGGTGCACAGTTGTG
>JANYJN010000203.1 GCA_025358475.1 Candidatus Solibacter sp. | reverse complement strand
TGGCGGCGCCCCCGTCCGGGCGAAAATGCGAGCCTATGCGCCGGTAACTGCCTCCGGTGGCCACCTGGAGGCAGACCATGTCCGGAAAACCCGCCAGCAGGCTCTCCGCGATGGCGTCGTCGGCGTCATCGGCCGCTCCAGCTTTGTTCTTTATCCCGGTCCCGTCAAAGGTCACGGCGCGTCCCTGGCCGTCCCGGAACGATAGATATCCCGGTGCCTGGATGGTAAGCTGCCCGGCACGTGCGCCCCGCGAATCCGTAATGGTGCCTGAGATCGTGATTTGCGCTTTCTCCGCGCTCATCATGCGGGAGCCGCTTTGTTCCAAGGCGGTTGCCAGGGGCTTGGGAAGGTCACCCGGCGCGATCAGGTTGGTCTTGTTTGCGAGCCACGCGGCTTGCGCGCCGCCCGACGAGGCGCCGGAAGCTGCGCCGCTCTGCGCCGATGCGGAAATCGCCAACATCAATATCAAGGGCGCAACGGCTGCATTCGAAACGCGCAAACCTGGGGAGTCATGCAATCTCATTCGTCGTTCCTCAATTCCCGCGCTGGGCCACGAGCCTGCGTCGGCCTGCGCACTGATCTTCTCGTCCGATTTCGTTCCGTTCATGTTTCTATTGGCCTCCGCAGTTGGCGACCGCGATCACCCTGCCACCCAAACGGAAGTACTCGCGGGAGGGAACGACCGCCGAAGCAGTTGCCGCGATGGTTAGGCCTGTGTTCGCGGTGTTGGCTGTGTTGTCGGTGACTTGGACGGTGAAACTGTATGTACCGGCTGCGGTCGGTTTACCGCTGATTATGTTCCCGCTCAGAGAGAGTCCGGGCGGCAGCGTGGTGCCATTGATCAGCGCCCATGTATACGGCTGGCTTCCACCCGCGGCGTTGAGTGAAGCTGAATAGGCCGTGCACACGCTGGCGTTGCTCAACGAAGTAGTGGAGATAGACAGGGTGGTCCCAGAGACCGTAAGCGTCAGGGGCTGTGTGTTGGTGGCGGATACGCTATCGGTTACCTTCACCGTGAAACTGGATGTGCCGGTCGTGCTTGGCGTTCCCCTGATCGTCCCGCCGCTCGATAGACTCAGTCCGGAAGGTAACGTCCCGGAATTGAGAGACCAAGAGTAGGGAGCCGTTCCGCCCGTAGCAGTTAGCGGCGCTGAGTAAGACGTGCCCACCGTGGCACTGCTCAGCGATGTGGTTGCGATGGACAGCGTGGTCGAATTAACGGTGAGCGTCAGTCCCCTGGTGGTCGTTGCCGAAGCGCTGTCGGTTACCCTCACCGTGAAGTTGGGAGTGCCAATCGCGGTCGGAGTGCCGCTGATAGTGCCGCCGCCAGACAGGCTCAGACCCGAAGGCAAGGCGCCTGAATCAAGGGACCAGGTATATGGCGGCGCTCCGCCTGAGGCGGCGAGGGAAGCCGAATAGGGCACGCCGATGATGGCATTGCTCAGCGAGCTTGTCGTGATTGTCAGTGCCGCGGCCGAGACCGTGAGCGTCAGCCCGCGTGTCGTGCTGGTTGAAGCGTTGTCGGTGACTCGCACCGTGAAGTTCGCTGTTCCGGCAGTGGTTGGTGTCCCGCTGATAGTGCCGCCACTCGAAAGGCTCAGGCCGGCCGGAAGGCTGCCGGAGTAGAGAGACCACGAGTACGGCGGCGTTCCGCCCGTAGCCGCGAGAGAAGCCGAATAGGGTGCGCCCGCTGTTGCATTGCTCAGCGAACTGGTGGATATCGTCACCGCGGCGCCCGAAACCGTTAAGGCCAGCGCCCGCGTCGCACTGGCCGAAAGACCATCGGTGACCCGCACCGTGAAGTTCGCTGTTCCGGCAGCGGTTGGCGTGCCGCTGATAATGCCGCCACTTGAAAGGCTCAGGCCGGACGGAAGGGTGCCGGAGTAAAGAGACCACGAGTAGTACGTCGACCCCCCGCCAGACGCGACAAGGGAAACTGAATAGTACGTTCCCAGTGCGCCGTTGGGCAGCGTCGCGGTCATGATCGAGAGCGGCGAAGCCCCAACGTATAGGAACAGATTGACTGAGTGCGATTTGCCTCCACCCGACGCCGTCACCTGCGTCCAGTAGCCATTCTGGAGCGTTTCGTAGCACTGCATGCTGACCGTCGTTGTCCACGGCGAACCCGTCACCACGCTCGGGTTGTACGAGGGATACCCGCAGCCATTCATCGGCCACGATATGCTGAAGGACACCGGGCTGGCGAAGCCGTTCTGCGGGGTGATGGCCAAGGCATACGTCGGGTACGCCATAACTTGCGTCTGCACGTAGTAGCTGTCATTGACGGCCGTCAGCGTAAAATCGGGCGCGGGCGGCGCCGGAACCGTCCATGTCCCCATCTGCTGCCATCCAGTGGATACACCGGAGCCATCAAGAGCATACAGGTACTCGTTCTTGCTTCCCGAAAATGTCGTCGCATTAAAGGTGACATTCAAGGCCAGGCCGAGCTGCGTGCCCGAACTCGTAGGATTAGGCGAGGAATTAGTGCCCGCAATCGTGCACTGGGAGTTGCCGATGCTTCCGGAACTCGACGGGGCAAACCCGCCAAGCCACGTACTGCTCGCGTTGTCGGCCAGATAGACCAGGTTGGAAGAAGCGTCGTAATGGATGTAGCAGGCGTTCGCCGTCAAAGACGTGCTGTTAAAGAGGGCAAAGATGTGAGACAGGTTGCTTCGTCCTGCTGGGCTCGACACTGTCCACGTAAAGGATTGAGTCAGGGGTGGGTTTTGCGGCGGCGACGATGGCGAGACGGAGACCGGGGTTGGGGCGATGTCAACCCAGGCGTGAAAGGTCGTCGGGACCGTCGCGCCGACGGCGTTCGCGCGAAAGCCCGTACCGAGGTGGATGCAGTTGCCCGCCGCGAACGTTGCCGTTGCGCCTTGGCTGACGGCGAAACTGGACGCCGAAAGGGCGTTATTGTCGACTTGGCTGTGGTCGCCCGTTGTGTAGGTGCCGTTGGGCACCTGAGTGGGATTCGTACACTGCGCCGACAAGGCGGCTGCCAGTAGATTGCAGGCGCAGAACCAGAGCGCCGGCCGGAGCAGGGCGCGCGGGACGACCCTTCGGTGTTTCGACGCTCTCATTGGGCGCTCCCTTACTTCGCTGCCGTGGTCGTGATGCTGGCCGCGCCCTTCTCCAAGCGGGCGAGGCGGTCGCGGAGTTCCTGATTCTCCCGAGTCAAGTTCTCCCGCAACTCGCGATTCTCCTTCTCCTGCTGAATCGCGTGAAGCGTGAGCTCTTCGACCTTTGCCAGCAGCTTGGCTTGCATGTCGCCGAGGCTGACGCCCTTCTCCTTGACTTCCGCTTCCGTCGGGATGTCCGGCAAATGGCCGTTCGTTTTGATGAACTGGCTGACTTCGCTCAACGGACGAAGGCGGTAGCCCTGCCGGAACACATAGTCCGACCAGCCGGTGTTGGTGACGATGATGTCCTGGGCGCCGATATTCCCGTTGACCGCCAGCTTGTACTGCGGGTTAGTCGTCCCGATGCC
>JANYJN010000187.1 GCA_025358475.1 Candidatus Solibacter sp. | reverse complement strand
TATAGCGGCGAATACCGGGGCAATACGCAAGGGTTCATTAATCTTTTGGAAACTCCGCGCACCTAACCTGATTCTCGGGCCGTCCGCGCTGCGGTCCGGTAGCCGAAATCCTTTTGTGCACAGTCTGTTAGCTGGAATGGCGATCCGAACTTCCATCCGGCTGGAAATGGTGCGCTGGATCGAGCAGTTGACGCAGGGAAATGGCGCCGCCGTTGGGCATAATTTGGCCTCACGAACCGGTGATCAAGGCAGAAATTGGGACGGGGAAGTTCATGCTTCGCACAACCTTGGCTTCCTCGCGCGTTTTGCGAGTTTGCGCTCTTGGGCTGGTTAGCTTCACCACCGCCATCATTTTCACCACCGACAGTGCCGAAGCACGCCGTTACCGGCATTCCCGCCACGTCGCGCACCACCATGCCCAGCGTCATGCCGTCGTGGCAGGAGCACGGGAACTGCGACAGCAGGGTGGTCGATCCGCTCACCACTTTGGACAGTTGCATCGTGGCGCCGCACCCGTTGGCGTCCCACGCCACATTGGCCGTGAACGCGTAGAATGTTCCCGGTACCGCATCCGCGCTGGCCCGCGCCAACACGGAGTACGAACCCGCCGACGAATTCGTCAGGTGTACCGTCGCCCTCACTTCGTAATCATTGGTGCCATCCGCCGTCGCCACACGCGAGATCGCGGACCCCCACCCCGCCAGTCCCGCCGGGCTGACCACCGCCGACCCGTTCAGCGCCCACAGGTCCGGATGTGCCGCCGTCATCGTGTCCAAAACGTAGTACTGATATGGCGTTCCGGAAGCCCACGGGTTGATGGTCACCGTGGCCGTGGCCGATTTCGTAGGGTCCAGCACACTGGTCGCCCGCACCGTCGCTGTGGTCGTCCCGCTCACCGCGTACGGCGAGGTGTAGACGCCGAACGCGTTCACCGCCCCGGGCCCCAAAACCAGCGCCCAGGTGACCGCCGTATTGTCCGCATTGCTCACGGTCGCCGTGAATTGCCCGGTCTGCGAGGGCGACATTGCTCCCGGCGGCGCGAGGCTCACCACCACCGGTACGGTCAGCGTGATCGATGCCGTGCCTGATCGCGCCGCGTCCGCCACGCTGGTGGCGATCACCGTGACTTGCTGCGTGGCGGAAACCGAGGCGGGCGCGTGGTAGACCCCCGCCGCATCGATATTCCCCGGGTTTCCCGTCCCCAGGCTCCAGGTCACCCCGGCGCTCATCGCGCCTGCATTCGCCAGCGTCGCCGCGAAGGCCGTCGTCTGCCCGGCGTACACGCGCGCGAATGTGGGCGAGACGGTCACCGCCACCGGCGACATCGCCTGCGCAATCTCCGCCGCCGAGAGGGCGCGGTTGTACACCTGGACTTCGTCCAGCGTGTTGTAGAACGGACCTAGTTGATACGCGCTGAGACCGTGGTCTGGCATGCCGCCGGCGGCGCTCTGTACCAACGCCCCGTTGATGTAGAGGCGGATGGTGGCGCCGTCGTACGTCATCGCCACATGCGTCCACACGTTCTGTAACACCGTCGCCGCAGTCGTTACGGAATTTATGTATAGACTGAACTGACTCCCCTGCTGGCTCAACCCGAACTCGTCGCCCACGGCGGCCAGGACCTTAATTGGCTGCAGACCGCTGGTTGTCGGATTGACCCAGGCGGTGAGCGTACGTGCTCCGCTGATCGTACCCGGTGAGGTGGATTGCATCTGCACAACCCCCCCCGCGAACGCCTGGTTCACTTTCCCGCCCGTGTAGGTAACGTAGCTCATCAGGCTGGTTGCCGCCCCGCTCACCACATCCAACGCGTTGCCGTCCCCGGGCCACCATGCCGTCAGCGCCGCGGGCATCGGCCGCGCTAGTTGCACGACCCCCGTGGCGCATTTTGTCGCATCCAACACGCTCGTCGCCGTCACTGTCACCAGTTGCTGCGATAGTATCGGCGAGGGCGCCGTGTACAGCCCCGAGGCACTGATGCTGCCGACGGCCGGACTGATGCTCCAGTTCACCACCTGAGTGATGCGGTTGGTCACCGTCGCCGAAAACTGGCGCGTCTGCCCCGCGTAAAGCACCGCGCTCACCGGCGCCACGCCCAACGTCATCGGCGGCGCTACAATCGTCACGCTCGCCGATGCGCTCTTGGTCGGGTCTGCCAGGCTGGTGGCGATCACCGTGATCGTTCGGGTGGTATCGACCACCCCGGGTGGAACGTAATAGCCGCTGATTCCGAGGCTCGCAAAGTACCCCACTCCCGCCGGATTGAGGGACCATGTGACCCCAGGGTTAAAAGGAGCGTCCACTGTCGCAGTCAGCAGCTCGTTGTTCGCGCAGCACCCCTGCCCCGCCGTCACGGTGATCGAGGTGGGAGACATCGTCACTGAGATCGGGTTGTACCACGTCACCGTCAGTGTGACATTGGTGACATCGGCGTAGGTACTGGACCGCTGGCTACAGCAGCCCGAACCGCTGCCTCCGGGCTGTATCGCCACTTGGATGGCAGTAACTCCGGCGTTATTGAGTGTTCCTGCTGAGCACCCGACTGTGTCCTGATTGTCCAAGCCGCGCCTAGTGAGTCTGAGCGTGTCAAAACCGCACGTCGTAGTCACCGAATTGGCGCCCGCCGGTAAGAGGTTGGCCGTGTTGAAATTCACGTTAGTCGAATCGGAGCCACAGTTCATCCAGTTGTCGCACCACATATCCACGGTGTAGGTGCCTCCGTCCGTCAACGTCTGTGAGGACGGGTCGATCCGGTAGGGGAGTTGCTCGTCTTTGAATCCGGAATCGTCACAAACGAACGACGCTCCATCCTTTGAAGAGTAAGTCCAGGCACTGCACAGCACCCGCTGGCCGAGTTGCGGGATCATCACTGCGCGGGTCAGAATCACGTTGTCGTCGCCCGCCAAAAAGCCGTTCCGGTCCACGCTCAAGGGCTCGGAACTGCTTACGTCGAAGGTGTACTTCTTCGTCCCAGCCCGTTTCACCACGTTGGCTGCCAGATCGAACGCCGCACCGTGGTCGAGCGCCACATCCCACGTCAGCCCGTCCTTCGCAAAATGGAACGTCAGATCCTTGTCGTACACCAGGCTCGGCACGGTCAACGTCAGCACCGAAGGGTGTTTGCTCGAAAAATCCGTATAAGTCTGCGCAATGACGTGCTTGTCCAACCCCTGTTTGCGGATGATCAGATCGTTGTTCGTCCCGTCCATCCGCCAGCCGTTCCTGGCCTCGGAGAGAACCGGTGCGTTCGGTAGCCACGCGCCGCTCTGTCGATCCCGGTGAGTTACCGCGCCTAGCAGCGCAACCCTGCGTCCGTCCGCCATCTGGAACCGTAGTTGCCCCCGTTGGTGCGGGAGTTCCGTGACTCCGGTGTTGGCGGCGAGAAACTTGTCATATGGCGTCACCGGCTTGAACAACTGCTTGGTGGGCAGGTCATTCGGGTCTGCTCCCGCCGCATTCGCCGCCACCGCGGCCGTATCGGAGGCCCCGGCGGCATCCCGCGCCACCAGCCAACTCCCCGCCGGCTTCCATCCGGTGTTCCGCGAGTTACCAAACGAGTTGGCGTAAACGTACACCTGCTTGCTTCCGAGGAACGCCTCCGTAAACGCCATAGCAAACCGGACCGTGACCGGATCCCCCGAAAAGCCGACCTCGGAATCCCGCAAGGACAAGCCGCACCGCCCGTTCGCCAGTCCTTCGCCTTCCTTCAAAACGCCGGAACTCCAGTCCGAGTGCCCGTCGCCCGCCAGATACAGCTTGTTGCTGCTTCTGTCGTAATAGGCCACGCAAGCGTTGGTTGTATCCGCGCCATCGAACTTCTCCGCGATATAGATGCCAACCTGGGAGACCTCGGCGCCGCCATGGGAATCCGCCACCGTCAGGCTAAAGGTCTGACCGTTGCCGCTGCCGCTCGGCGGCGCGAGCGAGATCACCTCCAGCGGTCCCAACTGCGCGAAGCCGCGCGCGCACAAAATCGCCAAAGGCAAGGTCAACCTGCTAATTCTTCGAGGCATCACGGCATCGCCACCCCGAACTGATTGAGGTCGAAATCCTTCTTGAACTTCTTCAGTTCCTTCTCGATATCGTCTTTCTTGTCCGTCCCCTTGACGAACACCTTGACCTGCTTGTCGTTCAGGACGGCTTGAAACGCCGAGCGATCCTGGGCCACTAACTCCAGAATCGCGGACTTGCCGTCATCGCTCACTTGCTGCGAGAACGCCAGAATGGTGCTCCGGATGCGCGCTTGCGTCGCACTCGGCGGAGGCCAGGGTGCGTATTGCGGCCTCCGGGGATTGTCCGGAGTCCCCTTGCCGATCATTGTCACCACGCAAATGATCCGAACGTAGGTATTCTTCGGATCCACCTTCCGTTGCCCGCTACCCAGGGCCGCCACCAGCAGTAACCCGGCCAAAACCCGCTTCACCATCTCGAGCCTCCGACTGACGGAAAATAATGGATAAATAGATTCAGCTGAATTCCTTAAATTTGCAAGGGTCCTTCCCGAAGGTAAGTGATCCGGTGAATGAGTAAAAAGATCCGAAGCCGTCCCCCGAGCGGGCCGTTCGTCCGCTGTACGTTTCCACGCTGGACTCGTAGAAGCCCACATTACTCAGGAGCACCAACGAACGGCCCCAACAGTAGAATTGGCGGTAGGTCGCGCGAGAGGACCACTGAGCGGACACCGGCTTCGTCCATTGCGAACAAGCCCGCGCTGTGCCCCTCCGCGTTATAATTGGGTCTCATGTTCACGAATCCGCCGAAGGCTGTCGCCTTGAACGCCTTGCTGCGACAGACCACGGCGCTTCAATCTGAGCTGGCCGCCAGCGTGCACCGCGTCCTGACCAGCGGCTGGTACATCCTGGGCCGCGAGTGTACCGCCTTCGAATCGGAATTTGCCGCGTATTGCGGCGTGGCGCAT
>JANYJN010000144.1 GCA_025358475.1 Candidatus Solibacter sp. | reverse complement strand
GGTGGAAAGTCGTTGAGCCACTGATGGTCCATGCGGTCCAGCACGGCGTGTACCACGCGCTTCATTTCCACGAAATCCACCAGCAGTCCGATAGAATCTAGCTGGCTGCCCTCCAGCGTGACCTGGCAGCGGTAATTGTGGCCGTGTACGTTCTCGCATTTCCCACGATAATTCCGCAAAGCGTGGCCGGCGGCGAATGACTCTTCGATGGTGACTTCAAACATTAAAAAACTTCTCCACGTCCGCTAGTTTGGTGGTAAATCCGTAATCCGGCAGGCTGTCGAAAAATACTTGGCCGTATCTCTGCTTGGTGATCCGGTTATCCAGCAGGACCAGCACCCCCCGGTCGCTCTTGCTGCGAATCAGCCGCCCGAATCCCTGTTTCAACGCGATGGCCGCCTGCGGGATCTGGTAGTCGTAAAACGGATTTCCCCCGGCCTTGCGGATATCTTCGATGCGTGCATTCACCACGGGATCGTTGGGCACCGCAAACGGCAGTTTATCTATGATAACGCAGCTTAACTGTTCCCCCGGGACATCCACGCCCTGCCAGAACGACGAAGTGGCGAACAGCACGCAATTGGGCGTGGCGCGGAACTCCTCCAGCAGCGCATTGCGGGGCCCCGTGCCCTGCATCAGCGTGGGGTAATCGATTTCCAGGGACACCTTCTCATACACCAGGCGCATCTGCTGATAGCTGGTGAAGAGGACGAAGGCGCGCCCCCGGCTGTGTTCCAGGATCTTGACCACTTCCTCGGCCGCCATTTTGGTAAAGGCGGGATTTTTCGGTTCCGGCAAGTGTTGCGGAACGTAGAGCAGCGCCTGCTGCTGGTAATCGAAATGGCCGGACACCACCAGCGTGCGGGCATTCTCCACGCCGAGGCGCTTTTCGGTAAAAGCGAAGGCGCCCGACACGGCCAGCGTGGCGCTGGTGAGCACCACCGTATCCACTTGGCGGAACAAGCGCTCGGAAACGATGCTGGACACGTCGATGGGGGTGGCCTGGAGGAAGCAACCCCGGCCGCGCTTTTCCACCCAGTAGACGAAATTCTCGTCGTCCTCCTCCATCAGGAAACGAAGTCCCTGGTTGAGTTCCTGGGTGCGGCGAAACAGCGGAATGATCTCTTCCGGCGGATTCTGCAGTAGCCTGAGGTGAGAGCCGATCAGTTCGAGCGCGGCCAGCAGGTTCGTGTAAACCTCCCCGTTGTCCTCGCGGAAGGCGGCCCGGCCGGTGAATGCGACGCGCCGGTCTCCCTCGCCGAACAGGCCAAAGAACTGCCCGGTGAATTCGTCCAGACGTTGCAGGATGCGGTCCAGTTCCGGCGTGCCGAACTTCTTCATCCGGCTGATCGCGCCCAGATCCCGGCGCAGGTCCTGTACGCGGTAATTGCTGATGCTAACGCCGAAATACTGGCCCACCACGTCTTCGATTTCGTGCGCTTCGTCGAACACCACCGCGTGATAGGCGGGCAGGATCCCACCCTCGTAGTTGTCATCCTTTAACGAGAGATCGGCGAAAAAGAGGTGGTGGTTGACGATGATGATGTCGCTTTCCAGTGCCCTCTGGTGCATCAGGGTGATGAAGCAGCGGTCATAGTTGGGACATTTCTGGCCGCTGCACAATTCGGTCCGGGCATCCACCTTGGCCCAGACGGTGGAACCCTCGGGCAGGCTCTTGATTTCGGAGCGGTCGCCCATCTCGCTGGTCTTTTCCCACTCGCGGACGGTCTCGAAATCGGCTACTTCCTCAAGGCCGGTGAGCACCGGGGTGTTTTCGGCGTCGTAGATTTTCTGGCGGCAGGCGTAATTGTTGCGGCCCTTCATGTAGCAGACCTTGAGGGGGCGCGCGAAGTGCTGCTGGAGAAAAGGAACGTCCTTGAAAAAAAGCTGCTCCTGCAGGGTCTTGGTCCCGGTGGAGACGATGATCCGCTTGCCGGAGAGCAGGGCGGGCACCAGGTAGGCCAGCGTCTTGCCGGTCCCGGTGCCGGCCTCCACGATCAGGTGGCGCTTATCGGCGAGGGCGGATTCGACGGCTTCGGCCATCTCCACCTGGCCGGAACGGAACTCGTAATTGGGGTGCCATTTGGACAGCGTTCCGCCACGGCCAAAAAATTGACGGGCATTGGCGCTGCGGGCCTGAGTGAGCATCGGGATGCTTTGAGTCTAACAAGAGTGTCCGGTGCGGGTGACAGGGAACCTTTCGGCAGCCGCCGATGAAAACCTTATGCCAGCGGGAGATTGGCGTGAGCGCCGATATCGAGGGCGGAGAACTGGCCGGCCGCGAGTTTGGGGAAAGCGGCGGCGGCGATCATAGCGGCATTGTCGGTGGAGAGGGCGGCGGATGGGAAGTGGACCGGATAGGGCAACTTCGCGGCGCGGGCGGCGGCGCGCAGTCCGGAATTGCAGGCCACTCCGCCGGAAACGATCAGACCGCGCGCCCCGATGGATTCGGCCGCGGCGGCTGCGCGGGTGAGCAGTTCGTGGATCACGGCATGCTGAAACGAAGCCAATAAGTCCAAGGTCTCGGGCGGCGTGACGGCGAGCCACTGCTCCGTCGACGGGTTCGGATGGTCGTGCAGCAGGGCTTTCCGGATGGCGATTTCGTCCTCCATGTGGCGCGCTTGCACCCAGCGCAGGACGGCGGTTTTGTGGCCGCTAAAACTGAAATCCAGGGTGTTGCCCTTCATTTTGGCGAAAGTGAAGTGGACGGCGTGAGGGTTGCCGTGGGGGGCCAGGCGGTCGATCACGGGGCCGCCGGGGTAGCCTAAGCCGAGCAATTTGCCCACCTTGTCGAAGGCTTCGCCGGCGGCATCGTCGCGCGTCTTGCCGAGCAGACGGTAGCGGCCGCCGTCGCGCACTTCGAACAGATGGGTGTGGCCGCCGGAGGCCACCAGGGCGAGGGCAGGGAATTCGACGGGCGCGCCATCGCGCCGCGATTCCAGGATAACCGCGTGGATGTGGCCCTCAATGTGGTTGACCCCGATCAGGGGCACGCCGGTGGCGAAGCTCAGGCTCTTGGCGTAGGTGAGCCCGACCAGCAGCGACCCGACCAGCCCCGGCCCCATGGTGACGGCGATCGCCGAAAGGTCCGGCAGGCGGGTGGCGGAGCGGAGCAGCGCTTCGCGCACCACCGGCACGATGGCGCGCAAATGCTCGCGCGATGCCAGCTCTGGGACCACTCCGCCGTACTTGCCGTGCATCGCGATCTGCGAGGCCACCACGCTACTGAGCACGGCGTCGCCGCTCGCCACCACGGCGGCGGCGGTTTCATCGCAGGAGGATTCGATGCCGAGAATACGCACTACCCCTACCTTAGCGCGGGTTCCGAGGATTCCAGAATGAGACGCTCCATGGGAACGCTGACCGGCCGAGGGCCGCGGCGCACGCCGAAGTTCAGCAGGCCGGAAGCCTTCCACACGCAGCGCTGCGCGGAGCGTTGCAGCTCGAGCAGAAGCGGGCGCGCGGGATGCCCGGGCTCCAGCGTTTCCAGGGAGCAGGATGTAGTGTTGACGATGATGGTCAATTCGTCATTCAGGTCGTGAGCCGCCGCGGCGGCAACTGCGCAGGCACGGTCGGCGTGAGTTAGTCTCTCCATGCCTGGATAGTAGATGGCGAGTGCGTGGCTGGAAGGGCTTTCAGCTTCGAAGCGGCTTACAATCAACGGAAAATAAATTAATGTTTATGTCACCGGGGCCGGGGGAATGAGGTTCGCTCGGGTTGGCGGCGAGGTTCGTCCAAATCGAGGCCTCAGTGCTCGGCCAAATGCCGGCCGGCGGTTACAATGAACGATGAGTGCCACCCTTTGCCGCGTGACTCCTGGACGGGCAGCTTTGTGGCGAAAGACGTCACGTACAGTTCGAAAAGGGGAAAACATGGAGACGGGTCAGCCTCCTGATACCGAGCCATAGTCTACTAAACTAAATGGGAAAGGGAGCGGCGCTTCGCTGGGTCGAAAACAAGAGGCTGGGCAGGCATTTGAGGGGAAGGGGCGTCGAGATTGGAGCCTTATGGCGCAAATTCCCGGTTACAACGGGGTCCATGGTCTGGTACGTGGACCGGCATCACTTTAGCGAACTGCAGCGACAGTACCCGGAGTTAAGCCACCAACTTATTTCTCCGGACGTATTAGCCGACGCCGGCCAGCTCCCTTTCGCCAACGGTAGCCTGAATTTCGTGATTGCCAGCCACGTTCTGGAGCACATGCCGTTTCCCCTCGCTGCGCTACGTAGCTGGTATCGCGTGCTGGGCTCTGGCGGTGTTCTCATTTTGAAGATCCCCGATAAGCGCTACACCTTCGACGTAGAGCGGCGGCGGAGTCCCTTACAACACCTTGTCGAAGAAGACCTGCATCCCGAAGCGTTCGATAAGCGTGCTCACTTTCAGGACTGGGTAGAGCACGTGGGGGGACTTGCACCGGGGAGTGAAGCCCTGCGGCATGAGACCAATCGCCTGATGGACCTGGACTACAGTATTCACTACCACGTCTGGACGGACGACGATATTCGCGAACTTATCGATTACACGCGGACGGGCATGGGATTGAACTGGCGTCCGGTTCTGTTCCTGGGGGCACACTTCTATCGCAAGGAGTGCGCGGTTGCCTTGCAGCGGGACTGATGCGAAGCGAATGCACGAGAGCGGTGAGATGTGCGGGCGGAGGGAGCTTCGATAGGGCGACTCGGCGTTCACCGGGGCCGGGAGCGGTGACAAAATCCCGGGCGGCCGCCCCATTCACGCGCTGCCCGCTATAATACGACCTGATAGTCCGCTCTTCAGTTTGGAGACACGCCATGAATTTCTCCCGCAGGTATTTCTTTCAGACAGTGGCCGGGGTTGGCGGCTTAACCGCACTTCGGGCACAGGTGGCCCGCCCGGGCACTCCGCCGCTCACCTTTGCACAGGAACCAGCCGCGAGGTCCACCGTCGCCATCGTGAAAGGAGACGTGCGGCGCAAGATGGTCAGCGACGCGTTGAGTGCCATCGACCACCAGATCCGGCCGGCGATCCAGCGCAAGAAATACGTAATCGTCAAGGTCAATAACGTCTCCACCACGAATCAACTGGCGGCCACCCACGCCGACACGATCTGGGGAATCCTGGATTACCTCCAGCCCAGGTACAAGATGCCGGTGAGCATCGTGGAATCGTCCGCTGGCGATACCATGGAGGGATTCCGCAACTTCGGGTACGCCAAACTGGCCGCCGACAGCGCCGCCCGCAACGTCTCGCTGGTGGATCTGAATGCCGAGGGGAAATACCAGGTAATCCCGCTGATCGATTACGACCTGCACGTGCAGCCGGTACGGCTGGCGGCGCGCCTGCTGGATCCGGACGCCTACATCATCTGCGCGGGTGTGCTGAAGACGCACAACACCGTGGTCGCCACGCTCTCCGTCAAGAACATGGTGCTGGGGGCTCCGCTGCACCAGGCTCCCAAGGAAACGCCGCACTGGAATGACAAACGCAAGTACCACACGGGCATCCGGCAGACCCATTACAATATGCTGCTGACCGCGCAGAAAATGCGTCCCTACTGGGGTGTGGCCCTGCTGGACGGCTACGAGGGCATGGAAGGCAACGGACCCGCCTCGGGCACACCGGTGGCTTCGCGCATTGCGATCGCGTCCACCGACTACATTGCGGCCGATCGCGTCGGCGTGGAATGCATGGGCATCAATCCGGCGTGGCCTGGCTATCTGAACTATTGCGGCCAGTTGGGGCTGGGCAATTACGATATTTCCAAGATCGACGTGATCGGCGAAAAGATCGCCAGTGTGCAGAAGAAGTACCGGATGCACGCGGACATCGACCGGGAACTGCAGTGGATGGGAGAGATGAAGGATCTTCCGATCAAGCTCGGATAGGTTCCGCCCGGTTCAGGGCAGGCGCAGGTTGCAGGCGCCAGTCACACTCGGGATTGGCGGCTGCCCCAGTGGCTAGCCAGCCAATCCCGCATCCCAACTTCAACAGGCGAAGAGGTCCTGCGCGCGGATCAGGCGCTGGGCCACGTGCACGCCGTACGGGCATTGCACGGTGCAGACGGGGCACTCCGTGCAGCGCACCGCGGTGTGCTCTGCGTCCAGTTCCAGGAATCGTTCGCGCCCCAGGGCGAACTGGCCGTATCCGTCGGCGTAGGTGAGGAAGCGCAGCACATCGGCCACCGGCAAGCCCTGGCGGCACTGGCCGGCGCATTCGCCGCACATGCGGCAGTAGATGGGGCGGATATGGTCCAATTGCAGGGCCAGGAGTTTTTCATCGGCCGCGCCGAAGGGCTGCGAGCATGCCCTGAGGTTCTCGTCCAACTGGTCCATGTCGGTCATACTCGGGACGGTGGTGTGGACGTTGGGATTGCGCACCGCCCATTTGAGGGCGGCCAGCATGGCGCCATCCCGTTTCAATTTTTCGTAAACGGGGTTGCCGGGCTGCGGGCGGCGGAACCCGCCGGCCATGATCTTCATGGCCACAATTCCCTTGCCAGCCTTGGCCGCGTCGTCGATCACCTGGTTCATGAACGGTTCCATGGAGAAGTTATATTGCGTCAGGATCACGTCCACGTTCGGGTTCTTGGCGAGGAAAGGAATCAACTCCTTCTGCCCGCTGTGCGTGCTCACCCCGGCGAAGCGGATCTTGCCGGCCTTCTTGGCGATTTGCTGGGCCTCAATGAGGCCGTCGGTGATCTCCTCGGGCTTGCTCTTGGCGTGTAGATACCAGATGTCCACGAAGTCCGTGCCGAGTTCCTTGAGGCTGGTGTCGAGTTGCGCCAGCGCTTCCTCTTTGGTGTGGGCTCCGCTCTTCGTAGAGAGGACGATTTCCTTGCGTTTCTTCTTGAGCGCCGCGCCCACCATGCGCTCGTTGTTGCCGGTCTGGTAGCCGCGCGCGGTATCGAAATAGGTGATTCCCAGGTCGGCGGCGCGCTCCACAACGCTGCCGTCGGAAGTGATCATGCAACCGAATCCGACCGTGGTCACCTTCAGGCCGGTTTTCCCGAGGACTTTGTATCGCAACTCGGGGGCAGAGGAGCGCGCCTTGGCAAAGCTCGGCGGTTTGGCGGGGGCCGGGGGCGCTTGCTCGGAGCGGGTCGCGGAGGCGACTACGGGCAAGGCGAGCCCGGAGGCCAGGAAACTGCGGCGGGAACGGGTCATGGTATTTCCTCCAAAAGCTTAGGATATCAGGATCTGAATGGGTGTAGTGACATAAGGCTCTATCCACTGAATCTGTCACGCCGACCCGGCGCGAGATGATAATGTAGGAAGCCTATGAGGCGCTATTTCCTGTCATTCGCATTGTTCCTGGGCGCGGGGTTCGCGCAACCTCCCGCCAATATGCCGAAAGCCGACCGGCTCTGGCCGGGTGGTGCACCGGGGGCGCAGGGCACGGAGGATATCGACCAGCCGTCGCTGGCGCCGTATCTGGTGCCCGCGGGACGCGGGACGGGTACGGCCGTGATCGTGTGTCCCGGCGGCGGGTACATCCACCTTGCCATGGATCACGAAGGTGACCAGATTGCCAAGTGGCTGAACTCCCTCGGCGTGTCGGCCTTCGTGCTCAAGTACCGGCTGGGGCCGAAATATCACCACCCGGTGGAGCTCGGGGACGCGCAGCGGGCCATCCGCACGGTGCGCTCCAAGGCGGCGGAGTACCGCCTGCTGCCGGACCGCATCGGGATCATGGGGTTCTCGGCGGGCGGACATCTCGCCTCCACGGCGGGGACGCACTTCGACGCCGGGGACTCCGGCGCCACTGACCCCATCGACCGGCTGAGCAGCCGTCCGGACTTCCTGGTGCTCTGCTATCCGGTGATTTCCTTCGGCGACGTCGCGCATCAGGGCTCCAGGCGCAATCTGCTGGGCGACAATCCGGATCCCAAACTGGTGGAGAGCCTGTCGAACGAGACGCAAGTGACGGCGCGGACGCCGCCCACCTTCCTGTTCCACACCACCACCGACGCCACCGTGCCGGTGGAGAACAGCGTGATGTTCTATGCGGCGCTGCACAAGGCTGGTGTGCCGGCGGAGCTGCACATCTACGAACGGGGTCCGCATGGCGTGGGGTTGGCGCAGACGGACGAGGCGCTCTCCAGTTGGCCGGCGCGCCTCGCGGACTGGCTGCGCGTGCGCGGGTTGCTGAACGCGGCGGCGCGCTGACTTAACGGGAAACCGCAAGCCATCCCGTTTATCGTTCTGTATCCGCCCGCATCGCTCGGAAGTGTCTAAACACTCGGAGTTCCCACTTTGCCGGAGAGTCGCAAATATGGGGAACAAATAGGAAAATCGGTGTTATACTAACTCCCAACTTACCCGGTTTCGAAGGGGAGTGAGGGAAAGGGATGTTATCTTCAAAACGCGCTGGCCGCCGCGACGGCTGTAAATTGCGGGCGCCAGTGCGGCCCCCCACTTTAGCAGCGCACTTCAATAGTGCTCGCACTAGAGGCTAGATTGCTATGCAACAACTCCTGAACTGGACGCGGCGTCTCGTCTATCCAGCGGCTATCATTCTTCTTCTTTGGGCTGGTTATCAGATTATCGCCATGCCCTATATCTCCGAAAGTAACGGCAAGATTCTTGCTGTTTATGATGGCGATTCAACGGTCCAAAACTGCGGTCAGGATATCACGCCTGACAAGGAAAGTGTGTCGGAGGAAGCGCTCGCCGGCTTCTGTAGGGCACTGAGGGCACAGCCTAAGCCTGGCCCCGAAGTGGACCTGTTGAACATACATGATGAAGCGAAGTATGGGTCAGATCAGAAGACCACCAAAATCTATCAGCTACTGGCTTCCAGGGTCGCGCGTGGCTCGGTGGCCGGCGTAATCTCGCTTCTGACCTCGCCCGATTCTCCTCCGGTGGTTCGTTTCTGCCGGACTATGCAGATCCCCCTATTACTCGCCGTGGCCGCTAACGACAATCTGATGGCGCCCGCTGAAGATACCGGTGGAATCGTGTTTAGAATGATACCGACCAATGGGCGGCAGGCAATCGATATGGCAACGTGGCTAGGCAAACAGGTCCAGGGCCGGACGCTCCGCATGGCGGTCTTTCATGAGCCGAACGCGTTCGGGGAATTTGTGCAACGGCAGCTTAATCATGAGTTACGACCCAAGACAAAGAGCAAAGAAATTATCTTGTTTAACTTCGAAGTGACCGAACAACTGGAGTTTGCCGATCTCATGCCGCAGCTATGGTGCGAGAACCTCGACATGGTCGTCTATCTTGGCTTTGCACCGCGCGCCATGGATCTGCTGAACAAACTCAGATGGTATCGCGCGGATGAGAAACAGGTGACGTGCCCTTCGAAAGACGCTTCCCGATCATTTAAAAACGTGACGGTGTTGTTGGCCAGCGGCGCCTACCACGAAGAGCTGAACGATCAAGAGAAATATCCATTCCCTTTCCCAGTCTTTGCCATGCTTCCCACTCAACCGGCGGTCAGGAAAGAGGTAAACCACACCCGGACAGATGCCTCGCAAGATGGCGAAGAGACCGCGGCTTCCGAGTACGGATACGACTCGTACGCTTTGCTGGAAAGCCTCGCGTCACAGAAATTCAAGATCCCGTCGCAACCAATGGGATCTTCGAAGACGGGGCACGACTACCACTTCAACAAAGATGGCGAACTAACGCCGGCTGAGAAGAACAGCTATCAGGCTTACCTGCTCGGGTCTGCGCCTTTAATGAGGAAGCCATGAGCATGATCGGTTTACGGTTCACCCCGCCGGATGAGAGCTACGACGGCTTCAAGTTCCGCCTTGCTGGTACACTGGCCGCGGTATTTGGCTTCTTTACGGTGCTGTTTTTCATCAAGCATGTCTTGGTCGTTCACGATTACACGGTGGGTCTTCTGCCGGAGCCCTTTCGTGTCATTTGGAATTATCTGCTGGCGTACTACTGGTCGACGTCGGCTGGCGCTCTGGAAATGGTTATGATATTGGCCAGTTTCGGAGCGGTGTTCTGGCTGAATTTGCCCAAACAGTATTTCGCCGGCCGTTATCGCGATTATGGAAAGGAGAGGGCCACCGCGGAGGCGAAGAGTCTAACTTTATTCCTCATTTTGATAGCGTTGAGCTTGATTTTGCTGTCGGTCCCGTTTCTGACTCTCCATTTTCCGGTTTGGCTGTCCTTACTCATGAAATACGGACCTGTGGCCGCCGCCATTCTGCAGTACCTGGCCATCATGCCCGAAATCAAGGGTATTGAGCGGGCTCCCGCCATCGACAGACTGAATTGGGACATGCGAAGTTTCGATTCGACACACCGTTCCACGCCCAATCAGGCACTAACCAAGGAACTGAAAGCTTGCTCCAGTCTCTTGTCGTCATCGGACCCGGATGCAGGCCGGCGCTTCTTGACGCAAGGCAGCACCACCGTCACCTGGAGCGGTATGGCTGCGTTCTTCAGAAATCTGGAAACATTCCTGGGCGTGAGCGCCGAGTCGATTACGTTGCACGACAGCGCCTCTCATGCCCTCGCCTTTGCCCTGGGCGAACTCTTGGATGCACGCGGCGCACGGCCGACAGTCGTCCTGACGACCGACGCTGAACATCGCTCCGTACGCGCCGTCCTGGAAGATCGCCTGCAGCCCATATACCGGTTCCGGCTCGAGACCGTGCCTCTCCAGAGTCTGCTCTGGAACGGTGCTTCGGCCAGCGAGATCGTCGCTACCCTGGTGGGAGTTTGCCTCGAAAAGAAACCTGACGTCGCAGTTCTGAGCCACGTATTTCCCGATACAGGCATTGTCCTCGACCTCAAGGAACTCATCGATACCGCACGCAAGAAGGATCTATCCACTGTGTTTGCAATCGATGGCTCACAAGCCGTCGGCAACATCATGGTTGGCGATGACGCGTTTTTCCGTTCGGCCTACTACGCGTTTGACGGCCACGACTGGCTTTTGGGATCTCCCTCCATTGGCATACTGGTTCGCAATGACTGGCTGCTGCGCGTTGCCGGCGGAGTCCCGCAAGCAGCGCCTACACCGCGTCCATTCTCCAGCATCCGTCAAGCGGACGGCGGCAGCGTGCCTCAAGCGTTTGACGGATTTTCGCCTTCGTTCGCGCTGAACTATGTGCTACAGCAGGAATGGTTGGCCGTTGGCATCGAAAATGCAACCAGGCACACGAAGAAGTTGGCCAGCTTATTCCGCGACGAGATGCACAAGCGCAGCATTCGCACCATCGGAATTTCCAGAGAGAGCTCGGCGGTCGTGATCACCGGTATGCCCCAACTCGAGGCAATGTACAACGCGCCCGAATTGAAGCGATTGGATTGCCGGATGGTAACTGCCCTTTTGGACAATGGGCAACCAGCTTCGGGAATCCGATTCTGTTTCCATCATTATCACGGCGACGAAGATGTTCGGGGCTTGGCGGAAGTAATTGGCCAAATCAACGCAGAGGCAGATCCCGTCATACCGAACCACTTGAATCCGGCGTGAAAATGCCGCTCTCAGGTGTCGAGAGGTCTCAGGCCGGCGGCCGTCGCCAGAAACCTCTATTTCGCGCACCCTCTGCGAACCCAGCATCAAGCGGAGCTTTGCGCGGGCGGCATGCTAAAATTGAGAAGTTCTCCTTTCATGGATTTCCTCAAAGGGCTTAATGCGCAACAGCGCGAAGCCGTAAGCCACATCGACGGACCCCTACTGATTCTTGCCGGAGCGGGCAGCGGGAAGACCCGCGTCATCACGCATCGCATCGCGCACATCATCACCACCCGGCATGTGCCTTCATCCGCGGTGCTGGCCGTCACTTTCACCAATAAGGCCGCCCGGGAAATGCGGGAACGCGTGGTGGCGCTGCTGGAAGATGTACCGCTCGATTCCGCCCCCAACCTGAGCACGTTTCACTCCTTTTGCGTGCGCATGTTGCGGCGTGACGGGGATCCGCTGGCCCGCATTCGTCCCGGGTTTACCCGCCGTTTCAGCATCTACGACGGCGACGATCAACTGGTGATCGTCAAGGCGGCGTATCGCACGCTGGGGCTGGAGGAAAAAGAGTTCATGCAGTACCGCGCGGCCATCTCCAAAATCAGCCACGCCAAGAATACCAAAGTCGCCGCGGCGGATCTTTACAAAAACGCGGTCAACAAAGAGGGCGAGACCATCGCCGCGCTCTTCGAGCAATACGAGAAAGCGCTGCGCAACGCCAACGCGCTCGATTTCGACGACCTGCTGCTGGAGGCGGTACGCCTGCTACAGCATGACGACGCCACCCGCGAAGCTTACAACCGGCGGCTGAGCTACGTCATGATCGACGAGTATCAGGATACCAACCGCACGCAATACGACCTGATGCGCCTGCTGACTGAACAGCATGGCAATGTCTGCGTGGTGGGGGACGAAGACCAGTCGATCTATAGCTGGCGCGGCGCCGATATCAAGAACATCCTGGATTTCGAACGCGACTACCCTAAAGCCAAGACTATTCGCCTGGAGCAGAACTACCGCTCCACGAAGAACATTCTGGCGGCGGCGGGCGCCGTGGTGGAGAATAACAAAGCGCGCAAGGGCAAGAAGCTCTGGACAGATGCCGATGCCGGAGACCTGATCGGCCTGTACGCGGGCTACGACTCGGAAAACGAGGCGCTGTTCATCGCCGACGCCACCGAAAAATTCCTGGCGTCCAACCCCGGCGACCATGTGGCGATTCTTTACCGCACCAACGCGCAATCGCGCCAGATCGAAGAGGCGCTGCGGCGCTATGGGCGCAAATATAACATCGTGGGGGGATTCAGCTTCTATCAGCGGGCCGAGATCAAAGATACCGTGGCGTATCTGAAGCTGGCGGCATCGAATTCGGATTCGGTGAGCTTGGTGCGCGTCCTCAACACCCCGGCGCGCGGCATCGGGCGCACCACCGTGGATCAGATCGAACGCTACGGCCGGGACAACGGGCTGAATCTCTGGGATGCCATCGAGCGGATTATCGACGATCAGCAGCTTTCCACGCGCTCGCAATCGGCGCTGGTGATTTTCCGCAACCTGATTCAGGAACTGTCGCTGGTGGCCAGTCAGTCGCCGCTGCCCGAGTTGATGCGCTTCATCCTTGAGCGCACCGGCTACACGAAGATGCTGCAGCAGGAGAAGACGCCGGAATCGGAAACGCGGCTGGAAAATCTCGACGAATTGGTCAACGCCGCGGCGGAAGCCCAGGAGCGCGGCGAAAGCGTCGCCGATTTTCTGGACCACGCGGCCCTGGTGGCCGACGTCGATTCCTATGATGAGAAGGCCCCGGTCACCCTCATGACGCTGCACAACGCCAAGGGGCTGGAGTTTCCGCTGGTGTTTCTCAGCGGCATGGAGCACGGGCTCTTCCCGCATAGCCGGTCGCTCGATTCCGAGGCGGCGCTGGAAGAAGAGCGTCGGCTGTGCTACGTGGGCATGACGCGGGCGCGCAAACGTCTCATCCTGACTTGGGCGAAATACCGCAGGCGTTTTGGGGGCGGTGAGCAGGAGCGCTCCACGGCCAGCGGGTTCCTCAGTGAGGTGCCAGACGCACTGATCGTGAATCTGGGCCCACGGGATGATGCCGGGGAAGTCAATTTGCACGCCGAGCGCCACGATGTGCGGCAATCGGCCAGACACAGCACGTATACCGGCAAGACCTACAATTCGCTGGACAACATTTCGCAATTCTTCGGTGAGCGGGGCATGGCGTTCCAGCCGGCGAAAGCGCCGCCGAAGCCGGATTTACGCACGCCGCCGCAATTCCCGCGGCCCCCCGGCAGCCCTCCGCCGCCCCGTGCGGCGCCCGCCGCGCAGCCGCCTGCCGCCCGCAAGGGGGCGCGCACGGGCATGGTGGTGGAGCACCCCAAGTACGGCACTGGAACCGTGGTACGGCGCGAAGGGGATGGCGATGATGCTAAGATCACTGTTAACTTTCCTCGCTACGGGTTAAAGAAGTTAATCGAAAAGTACGCTGGATTGAAAAGAAACTGATGAATACGAAGAACGTCACCGACACCATTGAACGCAAGAAACTGAAGCGCACGGCACGCAAGAAGGCGGCTCCGAAGGCGAAACGCGCCGCGGGTGTGGCCCGCGGGTCCGAAAAGAAAAAGATTCGCCACCAGGCCCAGGGCCAGCGCAAGCGGTAAGGGTTCGCATACAGGGGCCGCCAAGCGTGGGTATTTTCCGGACGAAGAGTATCGATGCGCTCATCGCCGCCTCCGAAGATCCGGAGAAGAAACTTCGGCGCACATTAGGGCCATGGAGCCTCACCGCGATGGGTATCGGCGCGGTGATTGGCTCCGGCATTTTCATTCTCACCGGCACCGCCGCGGCCGGTGAGACGCTTAGCTACAAGTCCATCCTGCATGCGCCCGTGCTGGATCTGCTGATGCACGGCACCAATGCCCTTTCCATGACGGGGCGGGCGGGCGCTGGCCCGGCGATCACGCTCTCGTTCCTGCTGACGGCGATCGCCTGTAGTTTCGCGGCGCTCTGCTATGCGGAACTGGCGTCGATGATCCCCATCGCCGGCAGCGCGTACACCTACGCCTATGCCACCCTCGGCGAACTGGTGGCCTGGATCATCGGCTGGGATCTCATTCTGGAGTACGCCGTCAGTAACATGGCGGTGGCGGTGGGCTTCTCCGCCTACCTCAACGACGTGCTGGACAACGTCTTCGGCTGGCATATTCCGGCGAAGTTCGCCGGTCCACCGATCGTCGGCGGCCAGTTTACCGGAAACTGGTTCAACATCTCCGCCCTGATTGTCCTGATGGTCCTCACCTGGATTCTGGTGAAAGGCGTTCGCGAGAGCGCTACCACCAACAACGTGATGGTGCTGATCAAGATTGCGGCCATCCTGATTTTCGTGTTCGGCGCCGCCCGCGCGGTGGACACCTCCAACTGGAAGCCGTTTGCGCCGAACGGATTTCCCGCCGTGCTGACCGGGGCGGCCATCGTCTTTTTCACCTATATCGGTTTCGATTCCGTATCCACGGCGGCGGAGGAATGCCGCCGGCCACAGCGCGATCTGCCGTTTGGCATCATCATGACGCTGGTGGTCTGCGCGATTCTATATATTGCCGTAGCGCTGGTGCTCACCGGAATCGCAAAATATGACACCTTGAACAACGCGGCGCCGGTAGCCACGGCGCTCAAAGTGCTCGGCTACAACGGCATCCGCCAGTGGGTGAGTATCGGCGCCATTGTCGGCATGCTCTCCTCCCTCCTGGTGTTCCAATACGGGCAGGCGCGCATCTGGTTCGCCATGTCGCGCGACGGCCTGCTGCCCCGGGTATTTTCCAAAGTCCACCCGGTCCACAAAACTCCGCACGTCAGCACCTGGATTGCGGGCCTGGTGGTGGGAATCCCCGCGGGGATCTGGGATATCGGGACATTTGCCGATTTGGCGAACATCGGGACGCTGTTCGCGTTCATCATCGTCTCCCTCGGAGTGATCGTGCTGCGCAAGACCCAACCCGCCCGTCCCCGCGGATTCCGGGTGCCCGGATCGCCCTGGCTGCCGATGATTTCCATCGCCTTTTGCCTGGTACTGATGATGGCCTTACCGCTGGAAACCTGGGTACGGTTTTTCGTCTGGCTGTTCATCGGTTTCGCCATCTATTTCCCCTTCAGCCGCAAGAACAGCGCCCTGGCGCGACAGTAAGGTTTCCCATCGCCCTCGGGGAATCCCTTCCACCACAACGCCGCTGATTCGGCAGTTTCCACGCCGCGTTGGGTCAAAAGATGCCTCGGTGCTAGTGGTCTGCGGCAAGCAGATCGACAATTATCCAAAGCCGACGGTTTGGGAAACATTTTTCGATACTGAGCAACTCCACGTCGCAAAACAGGAGCTGCTGGCACCCGTCTCAGTCCTTAGAATTTCGACCGCGATACACTAGAAAGTATCCGTAGAATAGCTCAGGAAGTTGTTTGGGCCCACGAGTACCTCCTCCCAATGCCGACTTTCTCCCACAAAGTACTGGTACTTTACCGCATTTTTCACAATCGTTAACACTGTTACCTGAGCAGCATTCTTCCCTGTTATGTTAACAATGGATGTCATATACTGTTTACTAAGGATAGCTAATCCCAATCTCTTGGAGGAACGATTCATGCTGAAATTTGCAAGTTTGTTAATGCTGACGGCTGGTTTGTCGTCGGCGAGCACCATCACTTTTCTGACCCCTGCGGGTGCACTCGACGCAGCGGGAGACCCCGTTAGCGCTTCGGTAAATGTGGGCATTAGCGGGACCGCCATCACGGTCACATTAAATGACCTCCTGGCTAATCCGAAGGATGCTGGCCAACTGCTCAGCGATCTCTTCTTTACACTCAGCGTAACGCCAACGACCGTTTTGAGTACGACGAGCACCCCCACGGGTAGCCTTATCAATATTGCCAGCGGCGGGATAGTGACGTCCAGTGCCGCCGCAATCACAAACTGGGATTTAACGAGCAGCGGAGCGACCATATATCTGAATTCCCTTAATGGAAGCGGCCCTTCTCAGACAATCATCGGGCCGGCGGGACTGGGAGGGGTGTACACCAATGCCAATGGTTCAATCGCCGGTAACGGGCCGCACAACCCGTATCTGAACGGGACGGCCACGTTCATCTTCACTGTGGCGGGCGTAAGTACGAACACCACGGTGACGGGAGCCAGCTTTAGCTTCGGCACCGCGGCGGGCGATAACGTCGCCGGATGTGTCAGCGGCAGCACCAACTGCGGCGGCGGAGGGACCACGGGGGGACAGGTTCCGGAACCATTGAGTATGTTCCTGATGGGCGGTGGCCTCCTGGGCGTCGGCGTTTTGGGCAAGTTCCGGCGAGCTTAGACCCATCGACTCCTTGCGATTCGTGAAGGGCAAACTGCCACCCGGCAGCTTGCCCTTCTTGTTTTCTCCCCGCCACATTCCGTGGAGCAAGATGCGAGCCGCTTACCCGGCTGAGAGACCCACGCAAACCAAACCGCAATCGTGACCGCCTCAAATCCTCCGTTCCCTACCCAACTTCCGATATTCAGTTGAATCTACACAACCTCAACGCTTCATTTCCATCCCAAAGCTATTGACCTTCAGAGCCACCGCGCTCCGACACCAGTTATCCAACGGCATTAATCCAACGGCATCCTATACGAACCGCGGGCCGGCGCGCTAGCCTGCGCGTGTAATCGAATTGTTCGAGTGGATGCGCGGAACATTCCGCGTTCACGCGATATATGAAGGTGAAGAGCACTAATAATGAAGCTGACAATTGTCTCCTTAGCCATTCTGGCGAGCGGCGTTCTGTTTGCGCAACCCAGGCACCCGGTCCACGTTCCCGGCCGGCTGGTCGTCCAGGAGCGGACCGGCGCTGATCCGGATCGTGCTTCGCACGCCTTTCTAGTGCAAGGCGCGGTGGCGACGCGGAGGATACCGCAAATCGGGCTTCATGTCCTGCAGATCCCGGAAGCGAGAGTCGATCGAGCGATCAAGAACCTTCTCGATACGGGATTGTTTACTTTCGTGGAGCGGGACGGCATCGCCTTCGCCGAGGGTGTTCCCAATGACGCCTACTTCACGTCCCAGTGGCACCTGGCGACGATCCAAGCGCCGTCTGCCTGGGATTTCAGTGTAGGCAGCTCCGCCCAGCCCATCGCCATCGTGGATTCCGGCATCGACGCGGCCCACCCGGATCTGGCGCCCCGCATCATGGCGGGATGGAACTTTCTCAGCGGGAACACTGATACCCACGACCAGACGGGACACGGATCGGCCGTCGCGGGAACCGCGGCCGCCGCGACCAATAACCTGACCGGCGTGGCGGGCGTGACTTGGGCGAATCCCATCATGCCGCTTGTGGTGGTAGATTCGACCGGCTATGCCAGCTATTCCAACATCGCGAGTGCGATCACCTATGCGGCCGACCATGGCGCGCGCATCATCAATATCAGTATCGCCGGGAGTTCAGCCTCGAGCGCGCTGCAGAGCGCGGTGAACTATGCCTGGAACAAAGGCTCGGTAGTATTCGCCGCGGCCGGGAACAGCGGCAATTCCACGCTCAACTATCCCGCCGCCTGCGACAACGTGGTAGCCGTCAGCGCCACCGAGGTGACGGAAACGTTGGCAAGCTTTTCGAACTATGGCTCCTGGATAGATCTCTCCGCGCCGGGCAACAACATCTTGACCACCACCAACGGCGGAGGGTACGGATCGTGGTGGGGAACCTCCTTCGCTTCCCCGATTGCCGCCGGCGTGGGCGCTCTGGCGCTCGCCGCCCGGCCCTCTCTTTCCGCCAGCGCCCTGGTGTCGCTACTGGAAAGCAATGCCGACGATCTCGGGGTTACCGGCTTCGATCCGAGTTTCGGATGGGGCCGCGTGAACGCGTATAGGGCAGTTAGTGCGGCGCTCGCTGCGCCGGTTTATCCTCCGCCCTCGGTAGTGATCTCCGCGCCAACCGCGGGAAGCACGGTTTCAGGAACCGTGACGGTAAGCGGCTCCGCCATCGACAGTCTCGGCATCAGCAGCGTCAAGTTGTACAGCGACGGTGTGCTGGTGAGTTCCACCACCAGCGCCTCCTTCGCATTTGGCTGGAATGCGGGAACCGTGGCAGGCACCCACACGCTATCTGTGGTAGCTCAGAACCCGGCTGGCAATACCGGGACCGCGAGTGTCACGGTGAACGTCACGGTTCCGGCGCCGGTGAACGACACGATTCCTCCGACGGTGCAAATCACCTCGCCGGCGGGTGGCGCGGTGACTGGGAACGGAAGCATCAACGTGAGCGCCGCCGCCCAGGACAATGTCCAGGTGAAGCAGGTGTGCATCTATCTGGACAACATCCAATCGTATTGCGGTTCGGCTGCTCCGTACTCGTTTCAATGGAACCCGAAGAAGGCAGGTTCCGGTACCCATGTCATCACCGCCAAGGCGTGGGATGCGGCCGGCAACGTAGGAGTTGCTAACCCGGTAAGCATCATCAAATAGGCGGGCATAGGAACATAGCAATCGATTGTGGGGCAGCCCCCTACGCCTTCATGGCAAGGGGGTAAGACAGGCTCTCCAGCAGCCAATCCCGGTTATTCCGCACGTCTTCGGTAAGCCTTGCGTTGAGACGTGCGCGCTGCTCGAACAGGCGGTAACCCTCTCTTGGACGCAGGTAGCCCCTGGCTTTCGGCTCGCGAACAAACAGCGTTTCCTCGCCTTCTTTTTCGGCCATCTCCCGATAGCGCTCGCGGTTTTCGAACAGTGCCTTCATCAGGAAAGGCATCACCACCGAGTAGTCGCTCTGCATGCTCTCCGTGGTCTGGAGATAAGTATCCTTGTCCACTTTGCCCCAGGTGACCGCTTCGGCCGGCGGGCACGAGGAGAGCGATCCATCGGTCACCGGCGCGGTCACAATCTGCACGTCGAACTGATAGCCGCGCACGTTGGGCAGTCCCAGCACCTGGCCGAGCGCGGGCTCCGGTTGTAGGTTGTAGTTCTTGGGCACGCCGCCACCTAGTATGACCGTGCCGAGAGCGTGCACGGGATTCTCGAAGAGCCCCCATCGATGGTAAGCGCATGCCTCGAAGACCTCGGCGTGCAAGTCGAGATCGAACCCGTAGGCCGGGATCAATCCGGCCTTCTGCATGGCCCAAAGCTTCATCGAATTCAAAAAGACGCTGCCGTCGCCGGGCGCGCCCACGAAGACGGGTACCGCGTGGCGGAAGCAGGTGGAGAGCAGTCCCGCCTCCACCCCGTTCTGCTCTTCCTGCGCGGCGTAGTACTTGCCGAGCAGGTAGCGCAATTCGGTCCCGGTCATCTTCCGCTGGAATTCGGGGCGGGCGAGAACCGCGGTGACGAAACGGTCCTGGTCCAGCAGCACGCCTTCGTCGAAGGCCATGTCGGTGACGCGGATGGTGCCTTCGTCGCGCAAGGCGGCGTCATCGCTGTTGATGGAGACTTCGTGAATGGGGCCGGTTTTGTAGGCGTCGAGAGAGCGATGGCCGTCGTGATAGCAGACCGCGTCGGTGGTGCTCAGGTACGCCACCCAGCCGGTTTCGAGCAGCGGAATCAGCCACGTATGCTGCTGGCCGGACACGGTGACGGGGCCGGAGACGGCCAGGGTGAGCGGGCAGCCCATGCCGATGGCAGTGTCCAGAATCTGATAGATGCGGCGCAGATAGGCGCCTCCGAAAGCAGGCAGGCAGTGGAGGAAGAGTTCATCCATGGTGCGGCACTCATCGACGCGGCGGGTCTTGACGTAGCGGCGTGGGCCTGCGCACTCATGCGGGTGTTCGTGGGACATAAACTTGAACATAGCAGAAGTAGGACAGCCCTCCCGGCCTGTCGCGGCTAGATCCCTACCGCCCTCGACCCTCGCTTTTGTCCACCGTGCTAACGTGAAAGCTCCGTGAAAATTCTCTTTATCGGCGATATTTTCGGCGCCCCCGGGCGGCGTATTGTGGCGGACCACGTGGAGGATATCGTCAAAACAAATCAGATCGACCTGGCGATTGCCAACGCGGAGAACGCCGCCGGGGGCTTCGGCATCACCCCCGCGATCGCCGAGGATCTCTTCGCTCTCGGCATCGATGTCCTCACCAGCGGCAACCATGTCTGGGACAAGCGCGAGCTCTACGATTACCTGGACCGCCAGCCGCGCCTGTTGCGGCCCGCGAATTACCCGGAGGGCCCGGGCCATGGAATGGTGACCGTGAAGGCCCGCAACGGGGTGGAGTGTGCCGTTCTCAATCTGCAGGGCCGCACCTACATGCCGTCCACCGACTGTCCGTTCCGCAAGGCGGATTTTCTCTTGAATCAGATCGATCCCGCGGTTACAGTGAAATTCGTGGACTTCCATGCCGAAGTGACCAGCGAGAAGATGGCGTTGGGCTGGTATCTGGATGGCCGCGTTTCGGCCGTGGTGGGCACGCATACCCACGTGCCGACCGCCGATACGCGGATCCTGCCCGGCGGCACCGCCTACCAGACCGATTGCGGCATGACCGGCCCCTACCGTTCGGTGATCGGGGTCGATACGGAGATTATCTTGCAGCGCTTCCTTTCCGGGATGCCGGTGCGCATGGAGGCCGCCAAGCATGGGGTGGAGTTGCATTCGGTGATCGTCGATGTGGACGAGGAGACCGGGAAAACCCGCGCCATTCGCCGCCACACCATCAACGGAGACTGAATGTCGATGGACCCTTCCAGCCCGGTAGCCGACATTACGGCGTTTTATATCCAGGAAATCGGCGGGGTGTTGTTTGGGACGGTGTTTTACTTCCTGTACCGGCAGTCGAAGGTGGTCTACTTCGGGCTTTGGGCAGTCGCCTGGGTGATGCGCGTGCTGGCCGCGTTTTTCGCCTTCCAACTGGTGCGCACGCAAAACTCCGGGTGGCTGGCGCCCTATGCCACCTTCGAGTTCGGGTTTGCCATCGTACTGATCGCGGCAGCGCGCGCCGGTTTTGCCAGCAGCATGAAGGATTGGCGCACCGTGCTGCGCCTGATTTCCATTTTGCCCATCTTCGTGGCGCTGGTCTGGGCCATCGGCCAGATCTCCGGCCTGGAAGCCTATCACGCCTCTGACGCGGTGGTCCTCGGTTTCATCTACCTCTACAATTTTTATACCCTGCGCCGGAGCGTCGGGCTGGGTGCGCGGATCTTCCGCTACTCCTTGTTGGTGCTGGCCGCGGCGTTCTTTGAGCATGCCGTGATTTTTCTGTACCTCTTTAATCGCGACGGCGCGCCAACCTGGGCCGTGTACCTGCACCACGAGTCGTACTATGATTTCGCGCTCCACTGCGTGATGGCTTTTGCCGCCATGGCGATGTGGAGCGAAAGCCAGATCGACCGCCTGCGCGACCTGACCGGCGAACTGGACCACCTGCGCCGCGAGCGCAAACACACGATGGATCTGGACCGGTTGACGGGCCTGCTGAACCAGGCCGCGCTGGCCCACCGCGTGGAGGAACCGGAAGGGTTCGATGGCGTGGTGGTGGTCTGCGACATGGACAATTTCAAGGACATCAACGACCGCTACGGACATCTGGTGGGCGATGAGATTTTGCGCAACATCGGCAACCTCCTACAGGCTTCCATCCGCCATGAGGATGAAGCCTTCCGCTGGGGCGGCGACGAGTTCGTGGTTCTGTTCCGCGGTCAGCGCACCGCCGTGGCGATGCGGCGCATGGCGGGTATCGAATCCCGCCTGAGCGATTTCCGGGTGCGTGGGTTGGGCGTCCTACCCATCAGGTTCAGTTGGGGGGCGGCCGATACCGGAGGGCGTGCCCTGCGCGATGCGCTGGACGAGGCCGACCGGAACATGTATACCGTCAAGCGCTCGCGCGCCGCCCAGGACGCTGCGCGCGACCGCCCCCCGGCACGCTGACGCCTACCTTGTTACGTAGAACACAATGCGGTATCCGCTGGCCGCCGGCAGGTTGTCCGAATAGCTGCTGTAGAGCAGACTCATAACGTTCGCGCCGGCAGCCGTGGCTTGCGGGACGCGGACGTTGATCTGCCACATTCCAGGGTAGGCCGGCGATAGGCCGGAGAACTGAATGAAGTTGTTGTCCACGCCCGGAACGCTGCGCTGTTCCGAGCCTTGCAGCGGAATTTGATCGGTATAATCGCTGCCCAGCCACACCCGCAGGTTCCCTTGAGAGCCCACCAGGCCGTTGCGGGGGATGTCCCCGTCGGCGGGCTGGTTTGAAGTTGGGACCACGCCTTGGCCGGTAGCATAAATGGCGATATACTCGCCGAGCTTGGCGGGGTGGGTGGCGTTGTTGACACTACCGTCCTGATTGATCACCGCCGCTTGCCTGGCCCCGGCGCCGGCCGAGGTGGTGACGAAAATCGCCGGCGATACGGTGTTCATGGGGATCTGGCTGGCCGCCAGCAACTGACCCGTGAGCGTGTTTAGCACCTGCACGTCCGCCGTGCCCGTGGTGGGCGCGTTCCAGGGCATCACAAAGTTGATCTGCCCGGGCGATACGTAGTACAGGGGCGCCGGTGTGCCGTTGACCGTCACCTGAATATTCGCCAGCGCCGTGGGTAAGGGTATGGGTTGGGACTGCGAGAATGCGTCGGCCGTATCTTTGCCGAATTGGATGCCGAGCGGATAGAGTTGCGCGATGGTGTTGGGCGCCAGCGCCTTGTTTGCCAGGCTGATGGCCCCATTGAATGCGGCCAGCGCCGGGTAGTAGAAGGTCACCCGGTTGGACGCCTCTGCCACCAGGAGATCCCCGTACGCATCCTGTGTGACCGCTATTGGGCTGTTGGAGGGGATGGTGACGCTAGGGACCGGGTTTTGAATCAACACGTCGTAGCGCGGGTACTTGCGGACGGCGTTGTTTGTGTCGGTGACCCAGAATTCGCCGGTGTTGGAGTTGACGAAGATCCCTTCGGCGCCGCCGGCGGGCAGCACGAAGGATGCGTGTGCACCGGTGGCCGGCAGGTTTAGAATCTGATCGAAGATCAGTACGCGGCTGTTGCCGCTATCCACCACGTACGGACGTGCGTCGGTATCGGTCGAGAGGTGATGCGGGGACGACAGGCCGGTGTCCGAACCGCTCCCGCCTTTACTGGTGAAATCCGGCTGCCCGAGCACCTTGGTAGCGGCTGCGCCGTTGTCCGCCGAGGTGAACCCACCTTTGGTAAAGGGGAAGTAGAGCACGCGGTTGAGCGCCTGGTCGCTCACCAGCAGCCCGTTATTGCCGGCGAACGTCAGGCCATAGGGGACATACATATTTCGCGCGCTGGCGTCGGTGAGATAGGGCGTAGAGAAATTGGGCTTGCCCAGCACCAGGTCCGCCTGTTGATTGCCCTGATGGGAAAACGGGGTGGGGAAGCGCAACACACGGCCATTCGCGGAGTCCGCCACGTAGAGGTTGCCGTTGGAATCCACCAACAGCCCAATGGGACGGCACAGGCTGGATTGCGCGGGTTGTACGATGTCACCAGTCGGGTAATTGCACACGGCGGTCGCCAGGTCGGGCTGTCCGATGACAATATCGGCAGCGGATCCCGGTACCAGCTTGCGGACGTCGCGGAAGCCCAGCACGCGGTTATTGTACGGGTCGGAAACGTACAGGTGGGGCGTATCTCCCGTGCTGTCCATCGCCACGGACGCGTCGGCTGCGCCTCCCTTCACGAAATAGAACTCCCTGCCTTCGATCAGATTGATCGAATTGGTATTGAACCGGTCCTGCCCAAGTACCCGCGGCGCCGGGCCGAAGGTGCCGGTCTGCAACCAGGGCAGTACCACCACGCGGTTGTTGCTGGTGTCGGCCAAATAGAGTTCGTTGTTGACGAACACCGCCGCTTGGGGGATGTTCAACGTGCCGGCCGCTGCCAGCGGGTTGCCGTCATTGGGGAACAAGCTCTTGGTATCGCTGTGGTTGATGCCGCCGATGCCGCTGGCGTGGCCGAAAACGGCTATCGCGGATGGAGAAATCTTCGTGTCGGGATCCCACTTGTCGTACGGATTGAAGATCAGGATGCGCGAGTATCCGGAATCCACCACGCCAATGCCCTGCGTCCCCGGTAGAAAGAAAATTGCCGAAGGGTTGAACATCGCGATGGAGTAGATCTGCGGATCGGTCCGGGCCGGCGCCCCGGCAATGGCTGCTGGTTGCGCGCCCATCACCCGCTTAGCGGACATGCCCGTGGTAAAAGGTGGCAGGAAGACCAGCACACGGTCCTGTATGGCGCCCCCATCCGAGTCGGCGATGTACAGGCGGCCGGCTGCGTCAAAGGCGATGGCTGCCGTGGTGGTTAACTGGTTCAGGGTCTGCACCCCTAACATGGTGGCGGGTAGGTTGGGCTGCCGGGAAACAAAGTCGAGCTGGCCGATTTCCAGGTCTGCGCTGATTGTTGTCGCAAACCCACCCTTGGCGACATCGGCCACGTTGTAGCGCAGCACCCGATTGTTACCGGCATCCGTCAACCAGAGGTTACGCTCGGAATCGAAGGTGATCGCCGCGATGAAAACGCTGCCGCTATTCAACGCGATTCCCTTTTCCGTTGGCGTATTTGACTGCCCCAGGGGATAGTTGGGGCTGTTCGTATTGAAGCTCGGCTGTCCGATGCACAGATCCGGGAACAACTTATCCGGCGGTGTGTCGAACGGCTTCTTAAAACGCATAATCCGGTTGTTCCCGCTATCGGCAACGTAAAGGTCTCCCTGGTCTACCGCCAGCCCTGTCGGCGCGGTGAAACCCGTCGACAACGTCGACGAGGCGCGTCCCGGACCATTGGCGCCGGTGGAGAAGAGGTCGAGTTGCCCGATCACCAGGTCCGCCATCTTACCGTTGGTGAAGCTCACCGCATCCTTCCATGCCAGAACCCGGTTGTTGTTGGTGTCCGCCACGTAGATCCGCGGCGGCGTTACCGAGGTATCCAGCGCCACCCCCGTGGGACTGTAAAGCTCGCGGCCTTCCACCAGATTGGGGTTGGAGTTGGGGGCGGCAAAAGGGTTGGACAGCAGTCGCGGTTGGCCGATCTCGCGCGTGGGCACCGTGTTCAGGTTGATCTGTGCGCCTCCAGTAGTAGCGCAGCAAAGGGCAAGGGTAACGGAGAAAAAGTGTTTAGGTAGCATGGAAAGTCCTGCGGCGCGACGCGGAGAGCACCTCATTTAGGATATCAAACACCAACCGGGGCAGCGCGTTCGCCGTACCCTGGAACGTACTACTCCTCCCGCTCCGGAGAGGCGCTTTTCATTCGGGGCCATTTATAGGGCATCATAAAAATAAGAGACAGGATGCCGTCCGCCGCAGAGCCACAACCCCACGTCAATCCGTGGATCGTCGCCGTTGCCGTCATGTTCGCCACCTTCATGGAGGTGCTGGACACGACGGTGGTGAACGTCTCGCTGCCGCACATCGCCGGGAGTCTTTCCGTCAGCACGGAGGAAGCCGCCTGGGCGCTGACCTCCTAC
>JANYJN010000121.1 GCA_025358475.1 Candidatus Solibacter sp. | reverse complement strand
CGGGGCGCGACCCGCCTTGTCAACATCAACGCCGAAACACTCAGCGTTTCAATCCACGCGCCCCGCGCGGGGCGCGACGGCCCCGAAGTACCTGCCCGCAGGGAACATTCTGGTTTCAATCCACGCGCCCCGCGCGGGGCGCGACAGCGATCTCGCTAAAGACCGCCCTGTCATACGTTTGCCAGCATGCCAGCGCGGACCCCCACCCGCTCACATCCTAGCAGGATGTTGATCTCATGGCAAATCCAAAACTCAAACGCAATGATGGACTTAGGAGTCGCGCGGATGCTCCGGCGATTCGCCGGGCACTACACGTCCGCGCCATCCCCGCTTCAGATGATTAGCGGCCCCTCGGGGTCGAACGTCGGCTTGGCGCCTACATGTTCAATCCGTCGGCGCGAGTCGTTGCCGAGGTAGTAGAACCGCAAACTGTCCTCCGCCGGCTTGATCTCGCTGCACAATTGAGCTTTCAAAACCGTCCATTGTGCCGCATCTACCAAGCACTCGAAAACCGAGTTCTGCACCCGCTGCCCCCAGTTCTCGCACACCTTCGCCACCCGCCGCAATCGCCGCCGCCCAATTTCGTCATTCGTCCGCACATCGTACGTAACCAGCACCACCATTCCCCCGCCTCCTCACTTCCATACCAACGCCGGATACGCATCCAGGTCCCCCCGCACATGCCGCGCCAGCAGCAGCGCCTGTAAGTACGGAAACAATCCCAGCGGAGCCGCCTCATCCAGAAACGGATGCCGAACCTCGTCCTGCTTGCGCTTCTGCCACGCCTCCAGCACCACGCGACGCGTCGCCGCGTCCATCATCACCGCGCCGCTTTCCGCCTTCGTGAAACCGTCGCCCGCCACCTGCTGGCGGTTGATCAGGCTCAGCACCAGACGGTCCGCCAGAACCGGACGGAACTCCTCGATCAGGTCGAGCGCCAAACTGGCGCGCCCTGGCCTATCGACGTGCAGAAATCCGACATAAGGATCCAGGCCCACCGACTCCAACGCGGACGTTACGTCATGTACCAATAGCGTGTACACGAACGACAACAGGGCGTTCACTGCGTCCAACGGCGGCCGTCGCGAACGCCCGCGGAACACGAACTGCTCCTTCTGCTGTAGGATCAGCGAATCGAACACCCCGAAGTACTGCTGCGCGCACTCACCCTCCACGCCGCGTACCTGGTCCGCCGGCAACTGTTGCCGCAGCAGCGTGTCCAGCGCCCGGCCCAGCCGGTCCGCCGCCGCCTCCACATTGGGTAGCCCGCCCTCGCGTTCCCTCGCTGCGCGCAGCAGCGTAGTACGGCAATTGGCGGCCTTAGCCATCACTACCGCCTGCGCGATCGCCGTGGAATGCGGAACATCGTCGGCAATCCGGTATTGTTGCCTGCGCAACAGGACATTGCCCCGGACAGGTCCCTGCACCCGCGCCCAGAATTCGCCATGCTCGCTAAAGTAGCTGATCAGCACCCCATGTTCGGCGCACAGTCCCATTGCCGGCGGACTCACCGAAACGCGCCCGAAGCACACAATGCCTTCCAACGTGTGGATCGGCACCCGCAGCAGAACCTCTTTCTCTTTCAGCACCGTCACGGTTTCCCCGTCGCGATGCAGGTACGTTCCCTGCGTCGTGATGTAAAGCGTGTTCAGCAGCTTCTTCATGACTGGCCTTCCTCCCGCAGGGAGACCGCGGCCACGGAGCGGCGGAAGAAGGCGCGCGCGCTGCCGCGCTGGCCGATTGCCGAAGGCTGGCAAATCTCGATCAGCGAGCAGGACCGGCACCGGGGCGTCAACACCGGCGCGGGTGTTGCGCCGCTGTGAAAAAGCTCCTGCATGCGCGCCGCCATGGCCTCCGTCCGTTGCCGCAACTCCGCGTCGAACTCGATTACAGAACGCCGTCGTCGCGTTGCGTAGTAAATCGCGCCCTCCGTCACCGGCCGGTCTAGCATTTCCTCCAGACACAGTGCCTGCGCGCACAGTTGGATTTCGTCCCACGGCTCGGACTTCGGCCGGCCTCGTTTGTATTCCACGGGAACGGGCGGACTCCCATCGAGCGGGAACTCCACCACGTCCGCCTTGCCCGTGACCCCAAGGCGGAAGGAGCGCACCGCCAGCGACCGCACCATCCGCACGCCGTCGCGCGTTTCGTCCACGCCGGAATCCACGGTCTTATGGAGCACGCGCCCCTCCGCCGTCAGCCGGTTCTCCTCCCACTGCTGTTCCACGTGGATCAGCGCCCACTGGCGCTCGCAGAAGGCCAGGTGCTGTAGCCCCGAGAGCGGGAGGAGATCGGCCTCGGCGTACATCACAGCAACTTGTGGCAATGAACGCCAGGAACTGGCTCGCTGCCGTCCGCCGGAGCGGAGACCCGTCCGGCACGGAACGAACGCGCATCAGGTTCCGCTGCCACCGTCACCAGGTCGAAGAGCTTGTGCGATGGTGCGTTGCCCAAGGCGCTAGAGTGCATGAACGCATAGAGCGCGCGGGCGTTCATTTCGCCCCGCGATGCCGAGTGATCGAACTCGAACATCTGCCGCAAAGCGTCAACCAGAAGCACGAAATCGGCGTTGCTGAACAGCGTGTCCTTCGCCAGGAACGGCGAAATAAAAATGTGCGCGCGATAGAGCCCGTAGGCCACCGTGTGCTTGCGGCCCATTTGTCCCGTCGCGGCTTTCTCATCCCCGGTGTCGCCTTCCGCGGCTTCGCGGCGCGTGTCGTCAAAGTTGGTCAACGCCACTCGGGTAATGGTATGGGACACCGAGAAGATCGGGTCGGCCGAACGCGAGAACGAAAGTTGCACCGGGCCGCGCACCTGCCCGCAATTCCAGTGCCGTGCCTTCTTGTCGGCTTTGGCCTTCTTGCCCTCTATGGTGCTCTTGCCTTCCTCCGCGTCCTCCAGTGGAGCTTTCCCCATGGTCATCACCGCGCCGAACGTGCGCACGTCGAAGTAGTTCTTGCACATCCACGCACGCGCCGCCATGTTCGGCCGGTCCGCCCCTTCAGTGACCCCCAGATCCAGGTATGCCTTTTTCTGCTCGTTCGCCAAAATGCCGCGTTCCTTTACGTAGATGTCATACGGCGGCGCGTAGTCCTTCGTCAGGGCGACATAGTTGCGAATCTTCCGCTTCAGGCAGACGTCGGTTACCAGGCCGTGCCCGGTCTCGATATCCACGCGCGGCGCGTTGTCTCCGTCGGGATCCCCGTTCGGGTTCCCCTGCGTAACGTCGAAGAGATAGACCAGCTCGCAGCGCCGGTCCAGAATTTCCGATGGGTTGTTCTTCATGTGGTCGAGCATGTTCTGGTCTCCTCTTACTTACTGACTGTCTGCTTGCGAGTCGGTTTGGCTCGCATCGTTGACGGGCGCGACGGCCCCGCTGAAGTTTGCCTGACGCTGATGGTAAAACCCGAGAGCGAACAGGGCCTGTTCTTCCAGTGAAAGATGCGCCGGCAGATCGCCCGGCGCGAATTTCCACACCACCTCCGCCACCTTTTTGCGCAGGTACCAAGCATCGCCCTGCCGCTGCAGTTGGCCCAAATGCAGTTCCGTCAGACGCATCAGTTGTGCGAATACGTATCGCGGGCGCGTGGAGAGCGCCGGAAAGTAACGGTCAACTACCGTCTTGTTCGCGTTTCCGCCTCTCTGACGGTATTGCACGCTCTCACAAATGGCGAGTAGGCGGCCCAACTGATATGCCGCCGATGGATATTCGGGATCGAGGCTCACGAGTTTTTTCCTTCCTTGAAAAGCCGGGTTGCGGTTGACCCAGGCCTGCACCAGCGCAGCCCGGTTGTAGTTGACAGTGGCTTCGGCGCGGTTGCGCACCAGAGCCAATTGAAGAGCATTCCGCGGAATGGCGAGGCCAAAAAGAACGGCAAGGTACATTTCGCCCCACAGGCCTGGCGGCAACCCGCGCGCGTCGCCCTGTACCGCCAGTCCGCTCAGTATCTGGACCAGCGAAAGCGCTCGCGGCGTGCCCACATTCGTCTCATCCAGCCAGCGCCGTATTTTGTCGCGGATCCCATCGATCGTATCCGTCACGTAGCTTCTGACCGTCGCCCTGCCCTGCGCGCCTTGCAGCAGCAGGCAATGGAATGCGAGCGGGCGCGAAGTCACCGAACCGCCCCGCCACGGTGACTCCAGTAACGCTCGCGCTACCTCGGGGTCGGTAATGGCGGCGTCCACCACCTTTTCAATGCCGGATTTCGATTCGTCGGACCAATACACCGCCGTCAGGTTTTCGCTCAGCCGGTGAGACTGTCTTGGCAGTTTGCTCTCCGCGTCGGTAGGGTCGGGAAACTGATCCGTCAGGCATCGATTGAGCGCCGTCGTATATGCCGTCGCACAACCTTCGCAAACGGGAGCGTTCCGGTTACCCTCCAGGCCATAAGACTCGAACGCCGCAGCGTTGAAAGATACGATAGGAACACCGCTCGTGGAGGCGCCCGATAGTCCCTTGATGTTGGGATGCAGGCGCGCGATCGGCGCCGTCGTTCCGCACACCAGACACTGCGCAACATCGCCCTCCTTCGCCACGCTACGCCCGCGCCAATACTCCTTCATCCCGTCCACATCGTGGAGGAAAACGCTGCCCTTGCGAAAACAGATCAGGTCATTGCTCGCGTAGCCGCCCTCCTTCAGTTTCTGAATGCAGGCGGCACGAGCTTCTGCATTCTCCAGAAATTGCGCCACCGGGGCGGCCTCGGGGCACCCGCTGCCTTGCGCCGCAGCGCTCACGTCGTTGGCGAACAGTTGACGCCTGCGCTCCAAACGGGCCGCGTCTTCCTCCCCCAGGCCCAGCACGTATTCCGGCTTGTCCACCAGGAACTCGGCGCGATCCTGCGCCGTGCGTTTTGAGCGCTTCGGTATCAGCATCTGCCGTTGCAGGCGCCGCTTCTTCTTGCCTTCTCCTGTCTCGCTTCGCAGGTCGAACAGGTTCCGGTATTCCCCGTTGGCCCCCACGTCAATAGCCCAGCTAACACCGGCATATTGAAAGCAGGGGTCATCCACCAGCGATTCTCGTCGTGCGAATTCAGCCAGCGATTGCAGGATCATGCCGCAATATCTCCCTTCTCGGGAAATGGTGGCACCACCAAGCGGCCTCCGTGCATCACGGCATGGAAGAACACCGGTGTATTCTCCGCGCCGAACCGGATATCGTGCAGCATCCACCCGAAGTCTTCCTTGTGGTCCAACGCGGGCGGGTCCCCAAGATACGGCTCCACGATCGCGGGAAACTCCCTGCACCCGAAAACCGGCGGCGTCACGTACTGCCCCTTCTCCATCCGCCGCTCGAACATTTCTTCGAATTTCCGTACCGAATCGTCAGCTCCCCGGCGCGCAGTGAACTCCATGTGGGCCGTCACCGCGTAATCCACATCACGCAGCGCGATCGTGTTGCGCTGCGCGCGATCCTCGTCGGCGTAATAGTTCCAGGCATCGCCCGTTTTGCGCTTGGCATTGGCCGCCACGTCCGAAGCGCGACTCTTCACTTCGTTGCGGCGGAACTGTAAATACCGGATCGGGCGCAGCAATTGGATCTCATCCACACACCATCGCACCGCTGGCTTCCATAGGATGGCCTCAAGGATGCCGCGCAAAGCCGATGGGGTTGGGATGGAGTAAGTGACGCGCTCCGTTTTCAGTTCGGGACGAGCAAAACAGGCAAGTTCGCCCCGCATTCTTAGGCTGTACTGGCGCGAGTGTTCCGCCATGGTCCAGACACCTCCCAGGCAGTAGGAATTTGGCTCTTCAAATCCGCGGCGGTTGGCCCGTGGACGAGATTAGCAACTGACCGACGTCAGATCCACACCTTACCACCACGCTCAGATTTCCAGAAACGGGGTCTCGCCGCCCCCGAAACCGAATCGGTCGGAGTAGACTCCCTCGTAACCCTGCGTTACGATCCAACTCTCCTCAGACCCCGGCAGTAGCGCCTCTAGTGCCCCCTTCGCCCGCAATTCCTTCAGCCAGCGATTGTCCAGACTCACCGTATACGGCTGCAAACCGCGAAACGTCTTAATCCCCGGCGACGCGCGCACTGCGTCCACCTTCTCTCGCCAATCGCCATAAGGCGCGATCACCGGCGTGCCTTCGTCCTCAATCATCCGGAACAACCGCGCGACTTCGGGAAAGTTAAGACGCTTCTCCAATGCAGGGATAGGCGACGCGGTATCGACCACCGAAGTCAGGTCCTGGAAGTATTGCGCCGGCAGGCCGGGCGCAAACAGATCCACACCGCCGTCCGACAGATATCCCTTCACCAAATCCGCCCCCTTGAGCAATACCCCCCGCGGTGGCTCGGTCGGCCCAACAAACACATGAAACTCCCCCGCCCCGGGAAGCCGCCCTTCCCGATTGCATCGCCCCGCCGCCTGCGCCAGGCTGTCCACTCCAGCCAGCGCGCGATACACCACCGGAAAATCCACGTCAACGCCCGCTTCCACCAGTTGAGTGGACACCACCAGGCATCGCTTGTCCGCTGGAAGAATTTCCGCCAGCTTCTTCCGCCGGTGTGCCGCGCACATCAGCGTGGAAAGATGTACGCAATCCTCACCCACCGCCCGTGCCAGGTCGATAGCGTCTTTCTTCCGGTGCACTATCGCCAGCACACGCCCCTCGGGATGCCTCCGAATCTCTTCCGCCAGTGTCGCCCACGTGGTCGGCTGCCGCACGTCGTCCGGCCAACGCACCGCGACGCGGCTCCGCGAAATGGCGAATAACCCAGCGTGGTCCGGCACTATCTCGCTCGCGTTCGGTTGTGCCAGCAGTGGCTGCGTAGCCGAGCAGTGCACTGTGGTCACCCGGAAGTGCGCCGTCAGCCGGTTCAACGCCTGCTTGATGGGCGCGATCAGCTTCAGTGGAAACGTCTGTACCTCATCCAGAATC
Source organism: Candidatus Solibacter sp. (assembly GCA_025358475.1). Lineage (GTDB taxonomy): Bacteria > Acidobacteriota > Terriglobia > Bryobacterales > Bryobacteraceae > Solibacter. Next base: position 1,980 of record JANYJN010000121.1, on the reverse strand, counting down.
ACCACGCTTTCCGCCACGTTGTGCAGCTTGCGAAGATCGCGTTTGTGGTCCGCGTGCAGCGTCTCAAAGAAACGCACGCTGGTGGTCACCACGATGGGGCTGTCCCAGTTTTCGGTGCACAGGCGGTGCCGCAAATCCTCCTTCGCAGGGTCCAGATTGCTGTGGTGCTCCAGTACGGCATCGTTTCCGAATATCTTGCGATACTCATCGGCGGTCTGATCGATGATGCTCGTGTAAGGAATGACCACGATCACGCGCCGCAGGCCATGCTCGCGTGCGTGCGCCAACGCAAATAGAATCGATCCCAGCGTCTTGCCGCCACCGGTCGGCACGGTCAGACGGAATGCGCCAGGGGCAAGCTTCGCGGCTTCCTCACACGCCCGCTGAACCCGTGCCCGCAGTTCGTTCATCGCCGAGAACGGCGCATTCCGACCCTTTTCCGCCAGGTACGATTTCAGCGTCTCCAGCAATTGCGCGGGGCTGAGTTCGCACCGCCACCGCGCTGCGCCCTTGTCCCAGCGTTCGCTATCCAGCGTGTCCGCGTCCGTCAGCGCCGAGAAAACGAAGCGCGTCCACAGGGCTTCATCTCCTTTGGGCGGACCCTCCACCACGCGATTCTCCAACAGTTCCCGCGGCGCCTCAAAAAGCAAGCCGGCGCCGCCTTCCACCTGATTCACGTAATCGCCGTATGAGTGGAGCTCCCCATGATGCCCTTGAATGGCCATGGCAAGTTCGTCGTGGCGAAGTTGCCAAGCGTGGTACGCGCCCACAATCGAGTGCGGCGTCCGCAGCGCCTCCGCATGACCCGCCTCAGCGCTCTTCAGCAGATATTCCTGGAACTTCGGCTGAAATTTTCCCAGATCGTGCCACAGCCCGGCCAGCCGCCCAGCCTCGGGAGCGAACCCACCGCAGAACTTCGCTGTCAGCCCTGCGGTGCGCTCGCAATGTTCAATCAGGGGATCCCATTCCGCAGGCGTAGTGCCGGGGCGGGTGTGCGCATAGTAAGTGCCGTGCATGCCTCCTCCACCATAACGAACAACCGGAGCCTCCATGCCAGTTCGCATCCATCCACGCCATCCCCGCGATGACACCAACAAAAAATAATTCTTCTCCATCCCCTCAATCACTTCCAGACCTCACCCCCGAGATCCCCCCAGTCCTGGTGCTAGCGTCACAGTTGAAAGGACCCTTTATGGCATCATCCGCGCAGATTAACGCTAACCAGTCCAACGCCCAGCACTCCACCGGACCTTGCACCGCCGAAGGCAAAGCACGCGTCTCTCAAAACGCGCTCCGTCACGGCCTCACCGCCCGGCACCTCGTCGTCCGCGACGACGAACAAGAGGAATTCGCCGTTCTACGAGATTCGCTCTCCCAGGAACTCGACCCCCAGGGCGCCGTGGAAAACATCGCCTTCCATGAACTCCTGCATGCCGCCTGGAACCTCCACCGCTTCCGCCGCATTGAGGCCGAAGCCTCCCTCGGCACCATCGCGGATTTCACCGACCCCGCCACCACCAACGTCCTCGACCGCCTCACCCGCTATCAGGCCCGCGCCCAACGCGCCTGGCAGAAAGCGCTCCACGAACTCCGCGTCCTCCAGACCAATCGCGCCCTCCGCTCCCTCAAATTGAGCGAGCAGGAGGCCGCCGAAATCCCCGCCATCGCCTCCATTAACGATTTGACAAAACAAACCCATTCCGAAGTCACCGCCGAAGCCCTCGCCCTTGCGCTTCAAATGACGGACTTCGAAACCGCAGCCGCCACCGTCCAGGCACTCCGAAAACGCAACGGCACCGCCCCCGCTGAGCGAACATCACAGCCCCTGGTAACATAGACTTCTGTGCCAATGGACCTGCCCGCGCGAATCGGCAAGTACGAGCTGCAGGAATTCCTGGGCGGCGGCATGTCCCACGTCTACCGGGCTCGCGATACGCTGATCGGGCGCACCGTGGCGGTCAAGATTCTGACCGATGCCGG
>JANYJN010000078.1 GCA_025358475.1 Candidatus Solibacter sp. | reverse complement strand
GGTTCCGCTCTCCGGGTTCGATGCGCTCTGGAGCCGCGAAAGCGACGTGTAGGTGAAGGTGCGATTGCCGCCAATCGCCCCTGTCGGCGAGCAGGAATGACCAGTGATGTTGAGGCATTGCGCGCTCACCCCGCCGAGATTCCCCAGCGGGTCGTAGCACCCGCCACCCTCGCAGCCATTCTGGTGTGCCGTGTCATTACTACCTAAGCCGATGTGAAGCATCGTCCTTTCTTGGACATTGCCGGGGAGCGGCGCGATTCCTCATACCGACCAACGGCGCGGTAGTCATTACTCTTCACAAAGCGGCCCTTTTGTTTTCAACCGATGGTATCCCGCCTTCGACAAATGGAGGCTGGCGCGAATTCTCCGTTGTAGGTTCTGCAGCGCCGCGGTGTGGATCTCGTCACAGCTTGAGACAGCGCTGAAGACGTCTCCTGTGTATGGATCTACGGCGTAGTTCCCCACGACGGCACTCCCTTTGGGTAAACCCTCCCACATAACCGTGAAGAACCAGAATGTGGAGGGTCCCGATTCATAAAATTGCTCCACCTGCAGCTTCGGCAGCCGCCTCTGTTGTACAGTAAGGGAGGCTGCAATCAGTTCCTTTGCTTGAGAAACGGATGTTCTTGAGGGTTCAGCTGAGTGCATCGCCATACCGGTAGCTAAGAGAAACAGGAAAACAAGAGCGGTCCTCTTCATTGGCGTCCTCCCACACAATCATTGACCAGCGTATACGGCCCTCGAACCTTGTCGTTCCTGACCATAAAGGCGGGATACCCAGGATTCCCTGTCGCGTATCCATGTTGGTTTAGGATCTGAAAGAACTTCAGAGGATTTTGTCCCATCCCGGGTTGCATGTACGGTCCAACGTTCTTTACAAACTCTTGGCCCGACAGTGAAAAACCGTTACTGAGGGGGAACTTCTGCACCGGACCATCCAGTTTTGCTTTGACGCTGCCCGCAGGGCCGGAGCCATGGAGTCCGAAGTAATTTCCGATATACGCGAATCCCTTTGTTGGGTCCATATTGCCATAATTTGACTCGTTGCCCGCAGTGGCGAGAACCTCTGCTGGCGTGACGCCATTCCCGAGGGACTTGGCTAGCGTCCGCGCATCCCCCAGATGCAGTTCAACAAAGGTCCCGACATTTGCTAGGCAAGAGCCGGTCTTACGCTTGGGCATAGCACCGGTTGCCTGCGCATAGAAGACTGGCATGGAACCAGCTAGAGATCCCAGGTCCGTATGATGCCCGCCGCGGCCCGCAAAGAACCCCAACCAGCTGTCGAACAGCTTGCCCAGACCAGAATACATCCAGCCGCCCAACCCCTCATAAGAGTCACCAGCGACAGGGACAGGGTTGTAATAGAAGCCGCCACTCTGATCGAGGCCGCTCGGATCCGTGAACATCATCGGATTGTTGCCCACGTACGCATAGGCGTTCCAACTCTGCGGGTCTGCCGGGTTGGCTCCTGCATTCCCCGGATCGGGGCTCGTAAACCGCCCCTGCACCCCGCTGAAGTACCGCGCGTGGAAATAATCCAATCCCGACTCGCCATCCCGCTCCTGGCCCGTGAACCGCTGACGCGTCGTGCCAGGAGCGTACAGACTGGACAGGAGGCTGTTCGGGTACCCCGTCACTCCCGCCCGCCACGTTCCCGTATCACCCGTGATTTCATCCCCGTATGGCTGGAAGTCGTGCCGCTCGCTGGCTTGCATCCCCGTCATCAACAGGCGCGTGCTCCCCAACGCGTCCACCGTCACGTACTGCGTGCCGGGTGCCGCGGCGCTCGTGCCGTATTCCGCCGCCAGATTCCCGAAGGCGTCGTAAACGAACAGGCTCGTTCCCGTGTTGTCAATCCTCTGCACTCGGTTCCCAAGCCCATCATAAACATAAACTGTTCGGCCAGCGGCGTACTGGCTCGGGCAACCCGTGGGATCTTGCGTACAGACCGCCACTTGCCGGTTCTCGGCGTCGTAGCCGATGGTTTGCGGCACCGGCGCCTTGATGATGTTCCCGTTGTTGTCGTACGACCAGTTGGGGTCCGCAATGCGGTTGTTGCTGTTGAAGGTTCCCGCGTCCCACAAATATGCTCCCGAGGGGGTTCGCGCCGCGATGGAGCGGTTGCCTCCGTTGTCGTACCCAAACTGCCGGCACCATACGCTGCCGGAATCCGGGCAGGTAGGCGTGAAGGGCGTCCCGCCCGTCTTCTCCGCCGCCACGGAGATCCGGTTCAGGGAATCGTGCAGGTACGACTCCACCGCCATGGTCTGGCCCCCCACTGCAATGGTCTGCTGCCAGGGGCTTCCCGTGTTCCCCGTGGCGCACTGCTGGGCACCGTTGTTGCAGTATGCGTAATTCAACGACAGCAGATTGCCCGCCGAGATGCCCGTATTTTGAAACTGGCTGTTCCAGGTGTGGCTTTCCGTAATCCCATTGGCGAACGGCAGTAACGAGAGATCGCCGGCTGCTGTGTACGTGATGTTGGAGGCGTAGGGCGCTTTCGAGCCGCCAGGCGGCGTGCCATCGACCCGGATCGCCTGGTCGGCGGCATCGAGCGTGTATTCGATCTTCCGCCCGGATGGGTACGTGATACTGGTGAGTTGGTCCGTCAGGGAGTACTCGTAGCCGAACGTATACGGCGTGCCCGTTCCCGAAGTGGTCTGCCTGCTGGCGACAATCCGCCCCAATCCGTCGTAGCTGTATTCCATCTTGCTCGCCGTGGAACTGACCGAACTCGGCGCGCCCATGAAGCCCGCGAAACCCGAACCCACCGCGTTGTTGTCGTAGGTGTAGGTCACGACGGGCGTCGCGTTCACGCCGCTGCCCAGGCTGTACGTGATTGTCAGCGGACGGTTCAGGGCGTCATACGTATAAGTAGCAACGCTGCCGTTCGCATCCGTGCGGGTGTGGGGATTGCCATTGTCATAGTACGTGTAGGAGGTGGTCCCGCTCTCCGGATTCAATGCGCTCTGAAGCCGGGACAGGGACGAGTAAGTAAACGTCCGGGGCGAACCGATAGATCCGGCTGGCGAGCATGCATGGCCCGAGAGGCATTGCGCGCTCACCCCGCCGAGATTCCCCAGCGGGTCGTAGGTGTAGCTCGTCAACACGCCGGTCGGTTCCAGCACGGCCGCGAGACGGCCCGCGCCGTCCACACAGTTCGTGCGCGTGTTGTTGGCGGCGTCTTTAACCGTCGTCCCGAGGCTGCATCCCGACACTCCGGAGACGATCACATTGGAAGTCGTCGTCACTGTCCCGGTGGGATTTGAATTCGGGCTGGAGCCGCCCCAAACGCCGGGCAGCGGCGCCCCCGC
>JANYJN010000074.1 GCA_025358475.1 Candidatus Solibacter sp. | reverse complement strand
GCTGTGTTCGTACAGCGCCACCAGCGCGCCCAGAATCGCCGGCGTCAGCTTCTCCGCCAGAATCGTATTGCTGGGCCGGTTCCCGGCGAAGTTCCGGTAAGGTTCCCCCACCGGCGCCGCCTGCCCGAAGGCCAGCGCCTGGCTCTGCGCAAACACATTGGCCATCAGCAGATCGTGATGCCTGCCCAGCGGGTTCAGCGACTGGCGAAAGCCGATGAAATCGCAGGGCACCAGCTTCGTCCCCTGGTGAATCAACTGGTAGAAGGAGTGCTGTCCGTTGGTGCCCGGCTCGCCCCAGAAAATGGGCCCCGTCTGGTAGCTGGAAATCGTTTCGCCATCCAGCGTCACGCTCTTGCCGGTGCTCTCCATGGTGAGCTGCTGCAGGTACGCCGGGAAGCGCTTGAGGTACTGATCGTAGGGCAATACCGCCACCGTCTGCGCATCGAAGAAGTTGTTGTACCAGACCGTCAGCAGGCCCATCAGCACCGGCAGATTCCGCTCCCACGGCGCCGTCCGGAAATGCTCGTCCATGGCGTAGAATCCGCCCAGCATCTCGCCGAAATACTTCGGACCGATGGCGATCATGGTGGACAGCCCGATGGCCGAATCCATCGAATAGCGCCCGCCCACCCAGTCCCAGAATCCGAACATGTTTTTTGTGTCGATGCCGAATGCCGCTACCTCTTTTTCCGCTGTCGAGACCGCCACGAAGTGCCGGGCCACCGCCGCCGGGTCTTTCAGTTTCTTCAACGCCCACTCGCGCGCCGACTCCGCGTTCGTGATGGTCTCCAGCGTGGTAAACGTCTTCGACGCCACGATGAACAGCGTCCTTTCGGGCGACAGACCGCGCGTGGCTTCTTTGAAATCCGTGCCGTCCACGTTCGATACAAAGCGGAACGTCAGCTTGCGCTTGCTGTAGTGACGCAGCGCCTCGTAGGCCATCACCGGTCCCAAATCGCTGCCGCCGATGCCGATGTTCACGATGTTGCGGATCGGCTTCCCCGTAAACCCGAGCCACTCGCCCGCGCGCAACTGGTTGGCGAACTTCGCCATCCGGCCCAGCACCTTGTGGACCGGTTTGCCCGCATCCGGCACGGCGCCCGCCGCCAGACATTTGCCTAGCGGCGCGCGCAGCGCCGTGTGCAGCACGCTGCGCTTCTCGGTGGAGTTGATCCGGTCGCCCCGGAACATCGCGTCGATGCGCCCGCGCAAGCCGCATTCTTCGGCCAGTGCCGCCAGCAGGCGCAGTGTCTCGCCGGTGATCCGGTTCTTCGAGTAGTCCAGGTACAGTCCCGCCGCTTCGGCGTGCATGCGTTCGCCGCGCCCCTGGTCTTCGGCAAAAAGATCGCGCAGATGCCGCTTGTGGATCTGTTGGTAGTGCGCTTCCAGCGCTTGGTAGGAAGGGCGATCGGTCAGCATAGATGTCATCTTATCGCGTGGCATAAGGCTCCGCCTTGTGCATCCGGGCGCAGCTCAGGCGGCCTACCTCCCTAAGACGGCGAAGCCGCAACTGTACAGGAATGCGATTCAACGCAGAGACGCAGAGATCGCTGAGATAAGCGCAGAGAAAACCAAGAAACAAAGTGGCCCGAAGGAACAAGATTCATGCGCTGCCGCTGGTGGCGCCGCCCATTTTCCAATGTGTTCTCTGCGCTTATCTCTGCGTCTCTGCGTCTCTGCGGTGAAATGGGCCCGCCCGTTTGGTATTAACTTTCCAGCCCCATCTGGGTCAGCCGGTACCGCAACGCATTTCGCGTCAGCCCCAACAGCCGCGCCGCCTGACTCTTATTCCCGTCGGCCCGCCGCAGCGCTTCCTTGATGATGTCCTGCTCGAACTGATCCAGGCTCATTCCTTCCGGCAGGAAAGGCGCCTCGCCCTGCGCCCGCGGCCGCGGCGCGCTCTCCAGTTTGATGTCGCCGGCATCCAACTCGGTCCCTGTCGCCATCACCAGGCTGCGCTCTATCACGTTCTCCAGTTCCCTCACGTTGCCCGGCCAGTGATACGCCACCAGTTTTTCCATTGCCGCATCGGTGATCGCCTCCACCCGGCACCCCGTCTCCGGCGCCAGTTTGTGGACGAAGTGATTGGCCAGCGAAGGGATGTCCACCTTGCGCTCTCGCAACGGCGGAATATTCAGCGGCACCACGTTCAGCCGGTAATAGAGGTCCTCGCGGAAGGTTCCCTGTTCCAGTGCGGCGCGCAGATCCTGGTTGGTCGCCGCCACCAGGCGTATGTCGATGTGGCGCGTCACATTGCTGCCCAACCGCTCGAACTCGCGCTCCTGCAAAACCCGCAGCAGCTTCACCTGAATTGCCGCCGGCACGTCGCCGATCTCGTCCAGGAATACCGTTCCCGTATCGGCCTGCTCGAACTTGCCCGGCTTGGTGGTCTGCGCGCCCGTGAACGCACCCTTTTCGTAGCCGAAGAGCTCGCTCTCCATCAGATTCTCCGGGAGGGCCGAGCAGTTGATCTTGACCAGCGGCCGGAGCTTGCGCGGCGAATGAAAGTGAATGGCGCGCGCGATCAGATCTTTGCCCACGCCGCTTTCTCCCGTCAACAGCACCGTGGCGCGCGTCGGGCCCACGCGCTCAATGGCCGCAAAAATCTCCTGCATGGCCTCGCTTCGCCCGATGATATTGTCGAACTCGTAGCGCCGCCCTAACTCCGCCTTGAGCTGGCGATTCTCGTCGCGCAGCGCGCGCACCTCCAGCGCCTTATGGACCACTTGCATCAGGTGGTCCAGCGAAAACGGCTTAAGCAGGAAATCGGTGGCGCCGGCCTTCATGGCTTCCACCGCCGTTTCCACGCTGCCGTACGCCGTCATCATGACCACCGGCACCTGCGCGTTCTGCCGGCGGATCTGCGACAGGAATTCCTGCCCATCCATATGGGGCAGCTTCAGATCGGTCAGCACCATATCGGCGCGGTCCGCCAGCTTCAATCCCTCTTCGGCACTCGCCGCCTGGTCCACCTCGAAGCCGGCGGACATGAGCTGCAATTCGAGCACGCGGCGGAGTTTCTCTTCGTCTTCGACAACCAGGATGCGTTTCTTCATGCGCCGCGTTTCTTCATTCGGCGAGTGGGGAGGGCACCGGGTCCATGGGCAGCGAGACGCAGAAGATGCTCCCCTTGCCGGGTTCGCTCTCCACTGCTATCTTACCGCCGTGCTCTTCCACGATCTTTGCGACAATCGCCAAGCCAAGCCCCACTCCCTCCGGTTTGGTGGTGAAAAACGGATTGAAAATGTCCTTCATTTGCGCCGTGCCGATGCCCACGCCGCGGTCGATCACCGCGATCTCCGCAGTGCGCCCTTCGGCGCGCGTCTTCACCGTGACCGTGCCGCCAACGGCAGTGGCCTGTGCCGCGTTCAGCACCAGGTTGTAAAACACGCGTTCCATCAACTCCGCGTCGAAAGGAAAGGGCGGCATCTCCGGCGCGTAATTGCGGTAGACCGTAATCCCCGGCGCCTCCCGCTCCGCTTCCGCAATGGAACGGTCCAGCAGGTGCGCCAGGTCCGCGGTTTCCAGACGCAGCCGTAGCGGGCGAGCGAATTGCAGAAACCGCGTGACCAGCGAATTGGTCCGGTCCACCTCCGTCGAAATGAACCCCGCCACTTCGCGCGCCACTGCGTTCTCCGCGCTGAGCTGCTGGTTCAGTATTTCCGCCGACGCCTTGATGGTGCCCAGCGGATTGCGCAACTCGTGCGCGAGGCCCGCCGTGAGCTGCCCCAACGCCGCCAGTTTGTCGGAGCGCCGCACCGCTTCGTGCGCCACCAGCACTTGCCGGTTGGCTTCCGCCAGGTGCTCCGCCGTGCGCTGGTGCTTCTCCGATTGGACGCGCATATCTTTGGCCAACGAGTTGGCCAGGTTTCCCGCCATCGCCAGAAAGGCCACGCGGGCAACCAACTCACTGAGGTCCTGGCCTTCCACCGTCATTTGTGACCAATTGATGTACAGCAGAAAGGAGAGATAGAAGCCGCTGGCGACAATCGAGAAAACCAGCGTTCCCAGCAGGCCGAACGTTGCCGCGGCTGTGACTACCGGCAGCAGCAGCAGCAACCAGAAATGACTCTCGATGGAACCGGTATAGCCGATCACCAGGTACCCCAGGACCAGTTTCAACACGATCCACGCGATGCGTCCGCGCCTGGAAGCGAGCGCCGGGATCTTCGGTTCGAGCACCTGGGCTAACCCCAACGCGGCGAGCGGGACCATCGCCAGGGGGTCGAGAAACTCGCTGGTGGCCGCCAGAGTGAGAAACAGCAGCACCCAAACGAAATCTTGGGGACGGATCAGCCGGAACCACCTGGGGAACGGACTTTCTGGCAAGCGAGATATCCCAGTCGGGATTATGCCACAATGTTTATGAAACGTCCCATGTCCAACCCAAGCATGCTGGATCAGGATCGGCCTGCCGATCCGAAGTCCCCAACCAACATCGAGCCTGACGAGTCGTTTGCCGATATTCTCTCTGAGTACGAACAGTCGCACAGCCATCGCATACGCGAAGAGGGCAAGCGCGGGCTGGAGGGCACGGTAGTCGCCATCACCGGCGAATCGGTGTTCCTCGATATCGGCTACAAGACAGAAGGCACCATTCCCCTCGCGGAGTTCCAGGCTGCCGGCGAGTCTCCCAAGGCCGGCGACAAGATGCCGGTTTCCATTAAGGGCCGCGATCCGGAGGGTTATTACGAGCTGTCCCGCATCAAGGTGGAGCGGCCCAAAGACTGGTCCGCGCTGGAGAAGGCGTTCGCGGATAAAACCGCCATCGCCGGCGTGATCTCCGCCGTGGTGAAAGGCGGGGTGAGCGTGGATGTGGGCGTTCGGGCCTTCATGCCTGCGTCTCGTAGCGGCGCTCGCGATGCCGCCGAAATGGAAAAGCTGGTCGGCCAGGAAATCCGCTGCCGGATCATCAAGTTGGATGTCGCCGATGAAGACGTGGTGGTGGACCGCCGTGCCGTCGTCGAAGAGGAGGAGCGCGCCACCAAGGACAAGCGCTACACCGAAGTCAAGGAAGGTGAGACCGTGCTCGGCACGGTGCGCAGCCTGACCGATTACGGCGCCTTCGTCGATATCGGCGGAGTGGATGCCCTGCTGCACGTGGCCGACATCTCCTGGGGCCGCGTCAACAAGCCGTCCGACGTCCTCACCGTGGGCGACAAGGTGGAGGCGCGGATCCTCAAGGTGGATCCCGCTAAGAAACGCATTTCGCTCGGGCTCAAGCAGCTCCAGCCGCACCCCTGGGACCTGGTCGGCGAAAAGTACAAGGTGGGCGAGCGCATCCAGGGCACCGTGACCCGCGTCACCGATTTCGGCGCCTTCGTCGAACTGGAAAAGGGCATCGAAGGCCTGGTGCATCTCTCCGAGATGTCTTGGTCGAAGAAGGTGCGCAAAACCTCCGATGTGGTCAATCCCGGCGATACGGTGGACGTTGTCGTGCTCGGGGTCAACGCGCCGGACCGGCGCATCTCGCTCGGTCTCAAACAGGCGCTGGGCGATCCTTGGGCCGACGCGGCGCAGAAATTCCCGGTGGGCTCGGTGGTGGAAGGTCCGGTAACCAGCATTCAGAAGTTCGGCGCGTTTGTGCAGGTGGCCGAGGGCATCGAGGGCATGGTTCACGTGGGCGATGTCAGCGCGGAGAAGCGCATCAATCATCCCCAGGACGTGCTGCACACCGGACAAGTGGTCAAGGCACAGGTGCTGGAACTCGATATCGAGAAGCGCCGTCTGCGTCTCGGCATGAGGCAACTGATTCCGACCAGTCTCGACGAATATATCGTTGAGCACAAGGAAGGCGACGTGGTGACCGGCCGCATGACGGATGTTTCCGGTTCGCGCGCCAAGGTGGAACTGGGCGAAGGCGTCCACGCCACGTGCCGGTTGAGCGCGGAAGCTCCCATGCAAGAAGAGAATTTCAAGCAGGATAATGTGGATCTATCTTCCTTGACCAGCATGCTGCAGGCCCGCTGGAAGGGCGGCCAGGGCGGCGGCGGACCCAAGGGCGAAGGCCCGCGCAGCGGCCAGATTCGCAGCTTCCGAATCAGCAAGCTGGACGCGGCGGCGAAAAAAATCGAATTGGAGCTTGTCTAAATGGGGCAGGTCGCCGACCTGCGCCGCTCAACTCAAGTCGGGGTTGGCCGGGGCCGGCTCGGCGGCTGCTTCCGACGCGGGTGCCTGGGGGACCGGCCGCTCCTCAGCCGGCGTAGCGGCGGCCGGTTGGTCCAGCTTGGGCAGATAAGCCGGGAAGCGGGCGATCGAAACCCCGAAGATCACGTGGCCGAAGACGGTGCTGTTCGCGGCATGCAGCAGCCACACCAGCGGCATTACGGTCTGGCCGAGCGCGCGAAACCACAGCCAGTACCAGCCCACCGAAAAGAGCAGGCCGAGCAGAACCGTACCCAGACTGGTGAAGCGATTGCGAACTCCCAGGGCGAACGCCGCGCCCAGCAGGCTGTAGATCAACAGGTAGAGCGCGATACCGCTCAGCGTGCCGAAGCCGAATCCGCGGGGAATGGCGGCGTCGCCTTGAAATACGCTGGCCATCAGGTTTTCCGCTGTCCAGAAGCCGCGGCGCTGCCCCATTGCGCTCAGGCCCAGCCATGCCAGCATCCAGCAAATACCGATCATGCCCGCCTGGAGTCCCGCCAGGAAAACTGCGAGCGGGTCCGCCGGCCGGTGAGCCGTGCTATTCATAAGTTTCAGCCTATACTGACCAGAAGACTAAAGGCAAAATAAAATCAATGCGGCGTGCAGTCATTACAGGAATTGGTGCGGTGAGCCCGAACGGAATCGGGCGGGAACCTTTTTGGGAAGCTACGCGGAACGGCGTGAGCGGGGTCCGCCGGATCACCCGCTTCGACCCATCCGGATACCAGGTACAGATAGCCGGCGAAGTTCCCGACGAATTCGACGAGAAAAAGTACGTGGAGATCAAGGACCGCCCGCACGTTTCGCGCGCCGTCCCCCTCGCTGTGGCCAGCGTGGCCGAGGCCGTGGAGGATGCAGGGCTCGACCCCAAAGCCATGTCTCGCGACGAACTGCGCGGCATCGGCGTCATCGTGGGCTCCGGCGGTGGCAGCCAGGATTTCACCGAAGAGCAGTACCGGCTTTATTACGCCGGCCTGATCAAGCAGTGCAGCGTGTACACCATCCCCACGGGCACCATCGGCACCCTGGCCAGCGAAGTCTCCATGCGTTTCGGGTTTCGCGGGCTGAGCCATATCGTTTCCACCGGCTGCACGTCCTCCACCGACGCCATTGGCTATGCCTACCGCAACATCCAGGCGGGCGTGCTGGATACCGTGGTGACGGGCGGCGTGGATTCGCCGATCGCGCCGCTGATCCTGCGCGGCTTTCAGTTGATGCGCATCATGTCCACCAGGTGGAACAATGACCCCACGCGCGCCTCGCGGCCATTTTCCAAGGATCGCGATGGCTTCGTGCTGGCCGAGGGTTCGTGGTTCTTCGTGATGGAAGAGATGGAGCGGGCCAAGGCGCGCGGCGCCCACATTTATGGCGAGGTCGCCGGCTACGGTTCCACCTGCGAAGCCTATCACCGGGTGCGCCTGGAAGAGTGCGGCGAAGAGCCGGCGCGCGCCATGGGTATGTCGCTCAAAGAGGGCGGCATCGCTCCCGGCGACGTGCAGTACATCCACTATCACGGCACCTCTACCGAACTCAACGACCGCATCGAGACCCGCGCCGTGAAACTTGCCTTCGGCGAGCATGCCTACAAACTGGCGGGCTCGTCGTTGAAGAGCATGATCGGCCATCCGCAGGGCGCCTGCGGAGCCGCCGGCATCGCCGCCATCCTTCTCGCCATGCGCGACGGCGTGGTTCCGCCCACCATCAACGTAGACGAACCCGACCCCAACTGCGACCTGGATTACGTGCCCGACATAGGGCGCAAGCTCAACGTCGAGCATGCCATTGCCAACTGCATCGCCTTCGGGAGCAAGAACTCCGCCATGCTGCTGCGGAAGGTCTGAAACTGGGCGACAGCAGGGGCGAGAAGACAATCGCCGTGTCGACTGGCACCGTCGTGGCTCTCAGTGACGACTGGGCGCAAAATGGCGGGAGGATCCCTAAAAAACGGCGGGCGCTCGGAGGAAAACGCCCGCCGTCCTGGTTAGCGGAAAACCGTCTCTCCGCAGAACCAAGGCGTAAAAACTTCTTACATCACTGATGACGTTTGGATGTCGGGAAAGGTTGCGGACTGGGGGTAAATTTCCTGGTGCCGCCCGAAAGGTGGTAGTACGCGCCGCGGATATTGCGAATTTGCCGGTCTCGCGGGCCAGCGCGATATCGACGGCAGGGAGCGCCCGCGGGCGGGCATCCTCTTTGATCGGGAAGGTATCGCCGGAAAGCAGCGGGATCGCGCCGGTGGTCGCGGGAGAAGGAGTGGCGTCCCGTCCGCGGCTGGTCACTCGCCCATGGCGACGCGGATTGCGTTGGCGATATTACCGCTGAGGGTCTTCACTTGTTCCATGTCGGGACCTTCCACCATGACGCGCGCCAGCGGTTCGGTGCCCGAGAAGCGCACCAGTACGCGACCCGCGCCGGCGAACGCCTCCTCCGCCCGGCGGATCTCCTCCGCCACCGCGGGCAACTCCAGGAGGCCCTTTTTCTCGCGTATTCTCACGTTGACCAGCAACTGCGGGTAGACGTGAAAATCCGCCGTCAACTGGTCCAGGCCCACGCCGGCGCTGTGAGCGATTTCGAAGAGACGCAGGGCGGTGAGCATGCCGTCGCCGGTGGTGGCGTACTCGCGAAAGATGACGTGGCCCGATTGTTCCCCGCCCAGCGCCGCGCCCAGGCGCACCATCTCCTCCAGGACGTACTTATCGCCCACCGGTGTGCGCACCATGCGGATGCCGTCCGCCTGGAACGCTTTCTCCAGGCCAAGATTGCTCATCACGGTGGATACCACGGTATCCCCCGGCAGGCGCCCCGCCGCCTGGAGCGCGCGTCCCGTAGCCAGAAGGACGGCGTCGCCGTTCACCACCTTGCCGCCGGCCGAAACGAAGATGGCGCGGTCGGCATCGCCGTCGAAGGCCGCGCCGAAGGCGGCGCCATGCGCCACCACCGCCGCCTGCAGGCCTTCCAGGTGGAGAGCGCCGCAGTTCAGGTTGATGTTGCGGCCGTCGGGCGCACAGCCGATGGCAACCACCTCGGCGCCTAGCCTCCGGAATAATTCCGGGGCCAGCCGGTAGGCCGCGCCGTTGCCGCAATCGATGGCGAGTTTCACGCCGTCCAGCCGGCTTGACGAAATCCCCAGCAGATAATTGAGGTACTGACGGTCCAGGTCCTCTTCCACGGAAAGCGCCAGCGGCTCTGGCGCCACATGCCCGGCAAGCAAGCCGAAGATCTCCTGTTCGATCAGGTGCTCTTCTGAGTCCGGCAGCTTGAAGCCGTCCCGGCCGAACACTTTCAGGCCGTTGTCCCGGTACGGATTGTGCGACGCCGAAATCACCACGCCCGCCACGAAGGAACCGGTGCGCGTGAGGTAGGCCACCCCAGGGGTGGTGATCACTCCGGCGTAGCGCACGCGCGCGCCCTGGCTGGCCAGCCCTCCGGCCACCATTTCGGCGATCCACTGGCCGCTCTCCCGGGTGTCCGCGCCAAGCAGGATCTCCGGGTGGGCGTTATGGGTGGCGGCGTCTTTGCCCAGCGCCACCCCGAAGGCATAGGCCGTCAGCGGGTCCAGCGGGTACTCTCCCGCCACTCCGCGAATTCCATCGGTTCCGAACAACTGTTTACCCAAAACCTCTCCTTGACCGTTCCGCACGCGGTGCGCTCCGATTTACTTTTTCTTCATTGTCACGGTGACCATTACTTCCGGTGTGCTGAGGAAACGCACAAAGGGGTCATCCGTGAAGACGTTCACATGAAACTGCGAGGTGCCCGTGGCGCTGGCCAGATCGAGGGGGTCGGCGGCCACGGCGGCGACGCGCATCACGCTGCTGCGCGGCCCGGTGATTTCCATTTGCGGCGGGTCCACGTGGTACTCCGCCACGGCATAGCCGTTTTGCCCTTCGTGGAGGAAGCGGACGTGAACCGGCACCGTGTTGATCCGCCGCGGTTCGAAATGAAAGCGCACCGCGGAGGGGATGGCGCGCACCAGGCGCACGCCGCGCATGACCTTGACGTTGCGATCGCCGATGCTGAAGGTACGCTCCCCGCTGGCCGCGTCCGACATGTCGATGACTACCGCTGGATGGACGGCATCACCCACGCCGCGCAGGGCGCCGGAGGAGCCGCTCAGTTCGAGCAGAACGGAACTCACCGGCTCAGAGCTGATTTCCAGACCCTCGGGCAGATTCTTGTACTCCAGGCGGACGGTGGCCATGGTGGTGAGTTCGGGCTCGGTGGCGACCAACGCCCAGATCACCACGGCGGTCCCCAGGGAGAGTAGTTTCCAGACGAGGTTCTGAAATAACAGATCGCGAATCCACTTGAACGGGCGTATCACGGATGCACCCTCTCCGCCGGGGGCTGACGGTCGGCTTCGGTATGCAGCGGGATGTCCCCGGCGAAATCCTCGAACCGCGGCGCGGTGGGCTGCCGCACGCCGAAATGGCGGTTAATGCGCTCCACCACTTCGGTGACGGAAAGCCCCTGGGACAATTCGCCGAAGGCAGCCACCGAGATCCGCCCGGTCTCTTCGGAAACTACCAGCGAGAGGCAATCGGTTTCCTCGGTGATGCCGATAGCCGCGCGATGGCGCGTGCCCAACTGGCGCGCCAGCGCCGGATTGGTGGTCAGCGGGAGGAAGCACGCCGCCGCCGAGATACGGTCCTTCTGGATGATCACGGCGCCATCGTGCAGCGGTAGTCCGGGCTGGAAGATGGAGATCAGAATATCGCGCGAAATACGCGATTCCAGGGGCACGCCGCTTTCCACAAACGTGCGCAGGCCGATGTCGCGCTCCAGGACGATCAGTGCGCCAATCTTCTTGTGGGAGAAGTGTTCGGCCGCCATCATGATTTCGCTGAGCGCTTCGGGAGCGCGGAAGCCTTGGGCCAGGCCGAACCAGTTCTCGCGCCCGATGCGCGCCAGGGTGCGCCGGATCTCCGATTGGAAGAGCACGATGATGGCCAGCCCTATATAGGGAACGATATTGGAAAGCAGCCAGCGCAGCGCCTCCAGGCCGGTCCAACTGGCTAGGGCGTAGATCGAAGCCATGGTCAGGATGCCGATCAGGATGTGGCCGGCGCGCGTCCCGCGCACCACCGTCAGCGCCTCGTACACCACGAAGGCGACCAGCAGGATGTCGAGCACCCCGGTGAGATCCAGGGTGGGCAGCGACGGAATGAAACGCCCCAGGTTCGGCATCAACAGTCCTGCGACCATCTTAACCCCTCGACAGGGCATGGCGGCAGTCCGGGTGGCGTGTCAAGAGCGCATGTCAAGTACTGCGGATACAATGGATTATGCCTTTCGCTTCGGTACCAGACGCCATCCAGGAGATTCGCTCCGGGCGCATCGTGGTGGTGGTGGACGATGAAGACCGGGAAAACGAAGGCGACCTCACCATCGCGGCGGAGAAGGTCACGCCGGAAATCATCAATTTCATGGCGGTCCGCGGACGGGGACTGATCTGCCTGGCGCTCACCGCGGAGCGCTGCGACTACCTGCGGCTGCCGCTGATGAGTCCGACCAATACTTCCATGTTCGGAACGGCGTTCTGCGAATCGATCGACGCCCGCGACGGGGTCACCACGGGGATCTCGGCGGCCGACCGCACGCGCACCATCCTGCAAGTGGTCGATCCGGCGTGCCGGGCGGCCGACCTGGCGCGTCCGGGCCACATGTTCCCGTTGCGCGCGCGCGAAGGCGGCGTGCTGGTGCGCGCGGGGCAGACCGAGGCCAGCGTGGATCTGGCCCGCCTGGCCGGACTCACCCCCGCCGGCGTGATCTGCGAAATCATGAACGACGATGGCACCATGGCGCGGGTTCCGCAACTAGTCGAGTTTTCGAAACGCCACGATGTGAAAATGCTCTCCGTGGCTGACCTGATCCGCCACCGCATGAAGCACGAGAAGTTCATCCGCCGCGTGGCGGAAGGCGCCATCCCGACCGAATTCGGCGAGTTCCGTACCATCGCATATGCCAGCGATTTGAACCCGGAGTACCATCTGGCGCTGGTCCGCGGCGATGTGTCCGGCAAGGAAAACGTGCTGGTGCGCATGCACTCGCGGTGCGTTTTCGGGGATGTGTTCGGATCCAACCAGTGCGAGTGCGCGCGCCTGGTCCGGAACTCCCTCGCCGTCATCGCCAAAGCAGGGGCGGGAGTGTTAGTTTACCTGCACGAGACCGGCCCCGGGTTCCGCATCGACCCCGCGGGCACGGGCACGCCGGCCATACTGGGCCACGGGCGCGACTTCATGCACTACAAAGGTGATGCCGGCCAGCGGCAATTGCAGCATGAGCACGGCATCGGGGCGCAGATACTCTCCGATCTGGGGCTGCACACCATCCGCCTGCTGACCAACCATCCCAGAAAGATCGTGGCGCTCGAAGGCTTCGGCATCGAGGTGGTGGATCAGATTCCGGTGGGGCACTGACAAGACTACACCGGCGGCTGACCCGAGCCCAAAGGGCACTCCCCACGCGGCGCAAAAGTTGCGCTTTGGGACAGATTTCAAAAGCCGCCGGCGCGGCTTGGTCCGGTGACGCCCTCGTCCCGCTGCCCCGGCAAGGATATGAGCATCTTGCAGGGTGCCGGCAGGCCGACGGGGGCGTCGGCCGCGGACCGGGGGTCCGCCCCACCAAGCCAGTCAGTTCTAGCGACAGCGCTCAGGTTTTCCGTAAACTTTCGCGGGCCGAAAGCCCATTCAAACAGGTTCGAAAAACCACCGGCGCGGGGGCATGGCCGGCCTTCAGCCGGCAGGCAAGCTAAAGCATGCCCCACCTTTTTACATGAAATTTTGCAGGCCGCAGGCCCATCGCAACAGGCAAACCAAACCGGGGCCAGCCCTTAGCAGAGCGCCGCCATGAGTGCGCCTCGCGCAGTGGAATTCAGCGGGTCGCTGGACAAGCGTACTTCCGACAGCCGAACCGGGAATTCCTGCGCGCGCAGAGCGGTCGAAAATTGTTCCAGGAATCCCTTCGGCATCGCCGTACCGCCGCTGAGCACGAGCGGGACTGCCTGATCCAGCATGGGCAGGCGTTGGGTAGCCGAGATGTGAGTGCGCAGGGCGCCAGTGAGGTTAGCGATCACCTCCTGGTAGTACACGGTCAGCGCATTCAGGGTCCGGTCTGAGGTGAGGCCGTTCAGCCGGAACGAGGTTTCCTTCTTAGCACGGAGGCGTGTGGCCAGGTCGCCAGTGACCGCGGCGGCCTGGATGTCGATGAAGTCCCCGGCTTTGGGCACGCTGAAACTAAGCACGGGCACCGACAACACCGCCAGGCAGACGTTGCACAGCCCGCTGCCGCAAGAGACTCCGATGCCGGTGAAATTGGAAGTTGCCAACTCGCCGAAGATCACCGCGAGGCCTTCCTGAATGGGAGTTGGCGTGTAGCCCAGTTCCGTCAGAATGAGCCGCATCGACGCCTCATGATACGGGATCCCGCCGTCTGCCTCGCCAGTGGGCGCCGGAACGCTGAAGAAGACTTTCTGCCCCTCCGCGGCGGCGCGTCCCATCAGCTTGCCGATGATTCTGCGAATCACCGCCAGGCTGTGGGGCTCTTGCGGGTTGAGCACACCGTTGGCCATTGGGCGGCGTGTTTCCACATGGAAAATTTCGGCAAATTTCCGGGCCTCGTTGCCGGCTACCACGATCTCCGCTCCCTGCACCTCGTGGAACACGTTTTCGCGCTGCAGGAGGCTTTCCGCCAGCTTCGAATAGGGTATGGTCACGAATGCGTTGAGCTGGGAGTCGTACTGACAGCTCTTGTCTCCGTTGCGCGCCACAACGATGCGGCTGGTACCGATATCAAGGCCCAGCGGTTGCGTGTATTCTTGTTCGGCGTTGTTATTCATCAATCGTCTCCGGATTCTTACTCGAATGGCAGCGATTCTTCTCGCTGAAGCTTTTCGGAAAAGCGCCTAAGTCTGCGGACTTCATCTTGGTCAAGCGGCTGTTTATGGCCCGCCGACCGAATCCATACACTCAGGACAAAAACTACCAGGCAGGTGGATGCGACAAGCATGGGTCTACCTCCTTGATAGGTTGACTCGTTCCAGGACGGCACCCAGACTGTTGCTGTTCACATTCGAGCCATTACCTTGCGGCACGCAGAAGGTAGCCGCATCCGTGATTCGCTGCGATTCCATCTGTTTCCGCTTCTGCCAGCCGCTAAGTTTGTCCTGCTCCTGGGCCACGCGGTCCGAATTGGCTTGAATCCGGGACATGAACTCGCCGGTCAAGCGCTCCATTTCGGCATGCAGCTTGTTGTTTTCTTCCGCCTTGGCCGACTCGAACTTGCGGACCTCTTCCTGCCGCTCCTCTTCATAGTCGTCGAGGGCGCGATTGCGCGTGACGGCGTCCTGTAGCAGATCCCCGATTTCCGCCCCGGCCGCCTCCAGCGCCATCATGAGCGCATTCCGCTTGGCTTCCAGCGTCATCTCGGCCAGGTGTTTGCTATTCACCATGTCGGCGATCTTCAGAATGGTGTAGTTTATACCCGGCGTCTTGATGCCGGCGACCAGGTAAACCTCGTCGAAGGACTCCAGGGCCGGGGAGACCTCCATAGCCGCGCTCGGGATGCTGGCGTTAGATCTTTCAGCCTCGCGCTGCAGGGCACTCGATAAACCAGCCATGCCCATGGTGTGATTGGCCGAACCGTTCCGGCCTGCCAAGGGCATCTCTTTCTCGCCGGACGAGAATTGGAACATTCGTCTAAACATCAATGACCTCCATACTTTCGCTCGATCAAAGAACTGCCCGGCAGGTCTCTGCTTGTGTATTTTGGTAGTACCTACAGGGGCAAATTCCTCTCACAGAACTTCAGATCGGAGGATCGGCCTTAGAACTTTATAGCTATACGCAAAAAGACTTACTCTGGTCCCGCTCCATCCAGGATGCGGAAGAGATCCCGGCAGCCGCGAAAAAGGGCGTGGGGCAGGCAATCCCGCACCAGGGGACCCCCAAAAGGATTGGTTTCCCCCCGGAGCTGTCTTCTCCCAGGCCGGTGCGTTAATAATGCAAGGGGCCACCCGTCATGATTGGTATGAAGGCACAAATCCTTACCGCGACGCTGCTAACGGCGTTTTCCGGCGCGCTATCCGCCGCCGATCCTCAACTTCTGAATCTGGTGATGCCCGATGCCAAGGTTCTGGCGGGCGTCAACGTGGAACAGGCCAAAGGCACCCAGTTCGGCCAGTATGTGCTGAATCAGGTGCAGACGCACGACGCCCAGATGCAGCAACTGGTGGCGTTGACCGGATTCGACCCGCGGCGCGACGTACGCGAACTGCTGGTGGCCTCCGATGGCGTGGCCGGTAGCCACACCGGGCTGGCACTGGCGAGAGGCAGTTTTGACGCCGCCAAGATCACCGCCGCGGCCACGGTGGCTGGCGTGGTCACCGAAGTCTATCAAGGCTTCACCATTCTGGAAGAACCCAAGAAGCAGCTCGCGGGCATCGCCTTCCTGGACGCGACCACCGTCGTGGCCGGCGATATCGCCAGCGTCAAGGGAGCCATCGACCGGCTGAAGACTCCGCAATCCCTGCCCGCGGCGGTGGCCGTTAAGGCGAACCAGTGGAGCCTTTCGCAGGATGCCTGGGGCATCACCACGGTGCCGCCGGCCAGCCTGGCGCCGGCGGGCAAGGCGGGCGGCCAAAATCCCATATTCAACGCCGGCCAGAACGTGCAGGCGGCGGCGTTCGGCGTCAAGTTCGGCGCGCTAGTGGTTTTCAGCGGCGAGGCGCAGTGCGACACCGCCCCGAACGCCAAGACGCTCGGCGACGTGGTCCAGTTGCTGATCAACATGGCTCAAATGCAGGCCGGCCCGGACCCCACGGCCGCGGCGCTGATCAAATCGGTGACTGTGACCACCAGCGGCAACGTGTTGAAAATTCAGGCGAGTCTGCCGGAGGACGTCTTCCAGCAACTGCTGCAACAGTCCCACAAAAAGGCGGAGACGAATGGAATTGGGATGGGCGGCCATCAGCGCAGGAGATAATCCGACACAAATTGTGGGGCAGGCTATCTTGCCTGCATCCGCCCGTCAGGCTGGCTCCTTGGCGCCGATGCGCCAGCTTTCACACCCGGCTTGGACTCGCTGAAATTGGCTCCGAGGGCGCCCCGCAGCCAGAATTGGATGACCCACAAAGGGGCAACTTACCCGCCGGCCGGGCAAAGGTCCCCGAAGAACATACAGCGTTTGCACTGCTCGCCCTCAACCAGCGGAAAGTCCAGTTTCGATTGCGCTTCCTGAAAGTCCCGAACAATCTGTTCGGGACTTTCTAATAGCGTTGGGGTTAGATCCACCTCCACCAGGGTGTTGGGACGCAGGAAGTGGAGCCAGGCACGGTCGGGGGCGCGCCCGGTCACGCGCTCCACGGCGCGCGCATAGAGGCGCAGTTGCAGCCCGTAGTCCCGGGCGCGATGGTGAGCCTCGGCGGGACTGACTTCATCGGTTTTGTAGTCCACCACCACCAATTCCCCGCCTTCCTCGAACCACAGGTCCAACTGCCCGCGAATCACCAGGTCTTCCAGGACCATCAGAAAATCGAATTCACGAGCCGTCCGGGTGGCTCGGGCGGCGCGCCGTCCGAGCGGGCTTTGGCGGAAGACTTCGGCCAGGCGGAACGCTTCGGGGACGGGATCGGGCACGGCGTTGCCGGCCAGCAGGGCGTGCACCTGTGTTCCGAACGCCGAAGCGGAAAGATGGGCGGAAAGGCCGGCGGAAGCGCTGGGAACCGCGGCGGCATCTCCCGGTTTGCGCGGCCCGCCCTCAAATCCCAGATAACGGGACAGGTAGTATTTCCGCGGGCAACTGGCGAACAGCGAGAGCGCGGTCACGGTGGCGTTGCCATCCTGCTGCTCCTCGACCACAGGCAAGGAGACTTGGAGCACCGGGGTCTCCACCCGCGATGGGCGCGCGGTGAGCAACGCGGACGCGGCTTGCTCGGTCGGGGCTTGCTCGGGCGCGGCCTGCTCGGGCGCGGCCTGCACGATGCGGATGCGCGCTTTCCACGGCTCCCCGCCGGGCGCGTGGTAGACCACCACCCGGTCGCACGGCCTGCCGGCGTCAAGCGCCAGGCGCCCGATCACCAGTTTGTCCCAATTGGCTGGCTGGCGGCCGGTGGCCGAGAAGCTGAGCACCAGGTGACGCTCCGCGCGCGTCATGGCCACGTATAGCAGGCGGCTGCTTTCTTCCTCTTCGCGCAGGCTCCATTCCTGGCGTAGGGCGTGCTGGAACAGATCGTCCTTATCCTTACCGGTCGCCGGATTGCGCCAGCGGGCGCCCAGCCCGTGATGCCGCGAGAAGGCCACCACGGGCACGCCGGTGTTGACGCCCTTGTGCATGGCGGCCACGAAGACCACGGGGAACTCCAGGCCCTTGGCCGAGTGTACCGTCATGATTTTCACCGCGTTGGACGCGTCTTCCGGCGGGGCGTCGGGTTCGCGCGGGTTTTCCTGGCGCACCAGCGCCAACTCGGCGACAAATTCATCCAGCGACATGCGCGCGGCGGCCTCGCGGGCCAGGGCCAGGAACTTGTCCAGGTTGGGCGATGACGGGTAGCCGCAATCGTCGATGGCGGTGAGCAGGAGGCGGTCGAAGGTGACGTACTCGCGGCGCTGCCGCCATTCGCGCAGGCGGGCGGCGAAGCGGCCGAGCCGGGCGTGGTCCCGCTCGCCGTAGGCGGCCGGATCGGTGCGGCTCAGTGTTTCACCCAGCGTGCCGGCCAGCGTCTCGCCGTTCATTTTGAGGCGGAGCAGCGCCTCTTCCGATGCGTTGACCAGGGGCGAGCGCAAGACCACGGCGAGCGAAATCTCGTCACGCGGGTTGGCGATTGTGCGCAGCAGATGGGTAAGATCGTTGACCTCGCGGCTGGCATAGAACCCGCGCCCGCGATTCACGACGTAAGGGATTCCGGCCAAGTCAAACGCGGCGGTAAACTCGGGAATCACTTCGGTGTTGCGCACCAGAATGGCGAAGTCCTGGAACGCCAACTCGCCCATCTCCCCTACGCGGCGCGCGACACTCTGAGCAACCCACTGCGCTTCCATCGCCAGCTCCGGGGCGGCAATCACCTCCACGGAGTAGTCCGGCGCATCGTCGAATTTGCGCCCCGCCACCAGAGAGCGATCTTCGATTCCCGGAGTCCCGGCGGTAACGGTTTCCACGGCGCGCAGGATATCGGCGCGGCTGCGGAAGTTGTCCACCAGTAGGACCAGGCGGTGGCCGCGCTGCCGTACACTGTCGCGGTAGCGGGCGAAGCCCGCCGGTTCAGCGTGGCGGAAGCCGAAGATGGATTGATTGATGTCGCCCACGGCGTAGAAGCGGTCGGGCGGGCGGATGAGTTCGATAAGCCGGGCCTGCTGGGGATTGGTGTCCTGAAACTCGTCCATCAGGATGTGGTCGAACTGGCGCTGCAGGCGGGCGCGAACATCAGGGTGGTCCGCCAACAGGTGGACGGTAAACTCTTCGAGGTCGGCGAAATCGAGCGCGCCGGCCTGCTGTTTGCGCTCGCGATAGAGGTGGTCGAAGCGGCGCAGCATCTCCATCAGAAGCTCCCGCTGGGGGGCGTAGTGCGTGGTGATCTGCGCGTACTCGGCCGCGTCGATCTGTTCCCGCATGCGCTTAACCAGATGGTAGGCGTTAGTGCCGCGCTTGCACTTCTGGAGGTTGCACGTGAACGCCGCGATGGCGCCCAGCGCGGCCAGCGGGCTATCCGCGCTCAGAATGCGCTCGGCGCCCTCCAGGGCGGCTTCCAGGTGCTCCTTCTGCGCGTCGCTCCACGTGCCGAGGCTCTCATTGCGGATGGCGTTCAGGGTGAGATTGATCTCGTCCAGCGTGACACCGGCCGGCGCCGGGAATCCGGCCAGTTGCTCCACGCCCACGCCCGCGCCGCGCATAGTGTCGTAGGCCGCCAGCACGGCCTGCTCGAATTCGTAGGAAGAGAGCCCGCGGATGAGGCCGCGCATGGCCTCGCGGTGTTGCTCAAACAGCGCGTCGATGGCACAGCGCATGGATTCCTGCTGCATGCGCCAGGATTGGGTGGCGTCTATCACGGTGAACTCGGGGTCTATACCCGCGAATACGGCGTTCTCGCGCAGCAGGCGCGCGCAGAAGCCGTGTACCGTGGAGACCCAGGCGCGCTCTAGTTGGGCGCGTGTTTCCGGCTGTTCCTGGAATGCCTGCGCCAGCTTCTTGCGCATGTTGCCGGCGGCCTTTTCGGTGAAGGTGATGGCCAGGATACGTAGCGGGTCGACGCCCGCTGCCACCAGTTGGTGGAAGTACTCCACCAGCACGGTGGTCTTGCCGGATCCGGGCCCGGCCACGACGCACGCATCAAGGTTGCGCTGGGAAACGTCGATGGCGTTCCGCTGATCGGCCGTGAACGGGATGCCGCTCATGAGGACCCCAGAAGAAACGGCGAAAAAAGCGCTCCCGCGCGAAGGCCGCAAGCGGTACGCCGGCGGGCCGAGGCCCGCCCCAGAAGGCACCCCTGCCAACCTGCCCCGTATAACGGCAAGCCGCAAACGGGACAACGCGGAGAGCCCGAAGGGCGACAGACAGTATCAGGCGGGTGGCGTTTGCCAGCCCCGGAACGGGGTGTAAGAAGGACCGCCACGTTGGTTCTTCCGCCCCGTCCCGGGGCTGAGGCGGGACCGTCTCTCTCCCAGTGCTGGCGCACTGGGCTACTATCTTTCGCCCTTCGGGCTGGGCCGCATGAAAATCGTCGCGGCGTGCCGCTCATGCACCCTCCGTTTCAGTGGCGGTGGCGGTGGCCGTGGCGGCCACTTCGATCCGGCAGATGTCTTTGGCATCGCAGAAGCGGCAACTGTCGCGGTCGGCGGGAACAATCTCCACGCGGCCGCGGCGGATCTCCTCAACTATCCGCAGGGTGCTCTGGCGCGCCGATTCCAACCATTTCTCGGGCAGCGCCAGGCTGTCCATCCGCCGATCGTCGCTCCAGCCGGCGTATTGGATACCGCCCTTTAGTCCCACGTAGAACATGCCGGCCGGGCGGGCATTCAGGT
>JANYJN010000040.1 GCA_025358475.1 Candidatus Solibacter sp. | reverse complement strand
GCGGCATCTTGCGGACTGCGTCGTTGAACGGTTCGGCGCGAACCGGACCGTCATAGCCGATAGTCTGCAATGCGCCCAGGAAACTGGCGGCATCGATCACGCCGGTGGCGGCGGGGAGTTCGCGTTTGCCATCCATCTGCTGATCTACCGGTATGCCGGCGGGGGCGTCGTTGAGGTCCACCGAGACTACCTGATCGGCGCGCAGCGCGAGGAGGTCCTTTTTCGTTTCCCCCGCCGTATACCAGTGCCAGCTATCCAGCACCAGCCCCACGTTGGGGCGGTCGATCTCGCCGATCAGCTCTTTCATTTCAGCCATGGTGTGCACGAACGGGAAGCGCTTCGTGCTCCAGGAGGTCTTCGGACCGACGTACTCCAGGCCGAAGCGTATGCCGTGGTCCTTCAGGATGCCTGCCGCCTCGCGCAGCCGCCGTGCGTGCGTCCGCAGATTCTCCATGTAGGTGAGGTCGGCGCTATTCGGCAAGATCCACGTGGTGACGCGTTTAACTCCGGCGCGCTCCAACCCCGCGGCATAGGCCGGGAGCGTTTTGAGCGATTCCCGAAAAGCGGCATCGTCCTTGCGGAACTCCGTGGGGAAGCCGGCCAGCGCCCACCCGACGTTCTTCGTGCGCATATTGTCCAGCAGGGGAGCGAGGTCGGCTGGCGGCAGGTCGCCGAGGTAGCGCCCGTCGGCATCCACCGCGTCGAAGCCGTAACGGGCGGCATAGTCGATGGCTTCGGCTTGGGATGCTTTGATTCCCAGCGCGCCGCAACTCAAGTGAATCGACATTCCGCGAGAGCGGCCGGGAAGTGCAAAGCCGGCGGCGGCGGCGGCGGCGAACATACGTCTGGTGAGCGCCATGACTTGCAGTTTACACCTCACCGCCGTCGAACGTACGACGGGGTCGAGCGTTCGAACGCGAGATGGAGTACGTTAAACATGAGGTAGGCCTGCGATGAGCGAGAACATCACGAACGCAAACGCAACAACACGCCGCCGCTTCCTAACGGACAGCGGACGCATAGCCGGGGTGTCTACCCTGGCGGGAATGACCATCCCCTATGTCCATGCGGCGGGGAACGACACCATACAACTGGCGCTGGTGGGGTGCGGCGGCCGCGGTACCGGCGCGGCGGAGAACGCGCTGGGAGTGAAGAACGGCCCCATCAAGCTGGTGGCCATGGCTGACGTGTTCAATTCGAAACTCAGCGACAGTCACGGCAAACTGCGGCAGAAGTTTGCCGCCCAGGTGGACGTGCCCCAGGACCGCCAGTTCATCGGTTTCGACGGGTATCGCAAGGCGCTCGATTGCCTCAAGCCCGGCGACGTCGCCATCTTCGCTACCCCGCCCGCGTTCCGCTGGGTGCATTTCAGCTACGCCATCGACAAAGGGCTGAACGTGTTCATGGAGAAGCCGGTGACGGTGGACGGCCCGACCACTCGACGCATGCTGAAACTCGGCGAGCTGAGCGTGCAGAAGAACCTCAAGGTCGGGGTGGGACTGATGATCCGCCACTGCCGGGCGCGCCAGGAATTGCTCAACCGAATCCAAGCCGGCCAGATCGGCGATATCGTGGCCATGCGCGCGTATCGCATGGGCTCGGGAGGCGGCACCGCCCCGCGCACGCCCGAGGGGACCACCGAACTGCTGCACCAGATCCGCCTGTTCCACGCTTTCCTGTGGGCCAGCGGCGGCGTCTTCAGCGATTACTTCATCCACCAGATCGACGAATGTTCGTGGATGAAGGGCGCGTGGCCCGTGGAGGCGCAAGCTTTGGGCGGGCGCCACTACCGGGGGGATTCGGTGGACCAGAACTTCGACACCTACGCCGTGGAGTACACCTACCCCGATGGCGTCAAGCTGTTTTACGATGGCCGCAATATGGCCGGGTGCCACAACGAGTTCGCCAGCTATGCGCACGGTTCCAAGGGATCGGCCGTCATTTCCACCTCGGCGCACACGCCCGGCCGTACGCGGATCTACAAGGGGCAGAAGATCCCGCGATGGCAATCCGGCCAGACCGCGCCGGCGGATGAGAATTTGCTCTGGGCTTATCCGCAGCCCGAGCACTCGCCCTACGACTTCGAATGGGAAGACCTGATCCAGGCGATCCGTGAGGACAAGCCCTACAACGAAGTCAAGCGCGGCGCCGAGGCCAGCCTGGTGGGTTCCATGGGGCGCATGGCCGCCCACACAGGACAGATCGTCACCTTCGACCAGATGATGAACTGCGAGCACGAATTCGCTCCCGGCGTCGATCAACTGACCCTGGACGGACCGGCTCCGCTGCGCGCCGGAGCGGACGGAAAGTACCCCGTACCGCAACCCGGAATCGTCAAGACCCGGGAATACTAAGGCCCCGCGCAAGAATAACTTGGCAGTTGCCGCCGTGGCGTACGCAGGAGTGCGTGCGCCACCTCTACCAGTCAGGCAAGGTGAGGTTGGCGGGCGCAACCGCCTGGCTCAGATCGGAGACACGCGCGCCATAAGGCGGTCGGCGGACTTCTGGGGGCCGCGCGGCAGGTACTGCGTTATCGTGGAGATATGCCGGCGCCTTCAGGGGACGAAACTCGCACAGCGTTCCCCACGGCATCCCGCGCACGGGCACGCCAATGGAGCCACACGGCATTTGCCATGGCGGCGGTGTTCGGCACGTTGCCCCTGGCAAGCCGGATCTTCCTGGGGGGCTGGGGATTCGATGGTGCCGCGGAGATCGGGTGCCTCTGCCTGATGGCGGGCGTCTATTTCCATATCGTCAGCCGCAGGTTTCCGGCCGTCCCCGATTCGGCAACCATATTGGAGCGGGCCGGCGAGCGAGCCGCCTCGGGCCGCGACGATCGGGCAATTGCGATGCTGACGGAGGGCATACGCCTCAGCCCGCAATTGTGGCAGGCCTTCCAATACCGGGGTGAGTTGTACCTGCGCCAGGGAGAGCAAGCGGATGCGGCCCTCCAGGACTTTTCCGAAGCCATCCGGTTGGCCCCCCGGGAGCCCCACCTCTACGTGTTGCGCGGGCATGTCTACAGC
>JANYJN010000013.1 GCA_025358475.1 Candidatus Solibacter sp. | reverse complement strand
CTGCCTCGGCCTTCCCGGCGCGCTCCCGGTGCTCAGCCGCGAGGCCGTGGAACTGGCCATCAAGGGGGCCCTCGCGTTGAACTGCAAGGTGCGCGCGCTCTCGCGCTTTGCGCGCAAAAACTATTTCTACCCCGATCTGCCCAAGGGCTACCAGATCTCGCAGTACGACGAGCCGGTGGCCGAGGATGGCTTCGTGGATATCGTGGTGGACGGTGTCTTGAAACGCATCGGGATCACCCGCGTCCACATGGAAGACGACGCCGGCAAGAGCGTCCACGATGGCTTCCAGGATTCCGGACGCTTCTCTTATGTCGATCTCAACCGCAGCGGTACGCCGCTCATCGAGATCGTCAGCGAGCCCGATATGCGCAGCTCTGACGAAGCGCACGCCTACCTCACCGAGTTGAAGCAGGTGATTCAGTTCATCGAGGTCTCCACCTGCGATATGGAGAAGGGCCACCTGCGCTGCGACGCCAACGTCAGCGTGCGGCTCCGGGGCACGGAGCCGTTCGGCACCCGCGCCGAGGTCAAGAACCTCAACTCCTTCCGCTTCCTGAAACAGGCCATCGAGTTCGAGGTCGCCCGCCAGGTGGCGCTGATCGAGAGCGGCGGGCGCGTGGTGCAGGAGACGCGCCTCTACAACCCCGGCCTGGACGAAACTGTCAGCATGCGCAGCAAGGAAGACGCGCACGACTACCGCTATTTCCCCGAGCCAGATCTGGTGCCCTTGCGCATCGGCGAAAAGTGGCTGGCCGAGGTGCGCGCGTCCATGCCGGAACTGCCGGCACACAAGCGGGCGCGTTTCACAGGCGAGTTCGGACTATCCGATTACGATGCTGGCGTGCTCACCGCCACGCGCACCACAGCCGACTATTTCGAGACCGTCGCCCAGGTTTCCGGCAACCCCAAGATGGCCGTTAATTGGGTGATGGGCGACCTGATGGCCATGCTGAAGGCCGAGGGCAAGGACATCGCCGATTCGCCGGTCAGCGCCCAGAACCTAGGGCAGCTCGTCAAGCTGATCTCTAGCGAGGAGCTTTCCGGCAAACTCGCCAAGCAGATTTTTCCCAGGATGTTTTCCACCGGAGAGCCCGCCGCCGTCATCGTGGAACGCGAAGGCTTAAAACAGATTTCAGACTCGGGAGCTCTGGAGAAGATCATCGCGGACGTGATCGCCGCCAATCCCAAGCAGGTGGAGCAGTACCGGGGCGGCAAGACGACAGTGATCAACTTCCTGGTGGGCCAGGCGATGAAAGCCACGCGCGGCCAGGCCAACGTGGCCGCGGTGACGGAACTATTCAAACAAAAACTGGGGTGATGTCATGTTGCAGGTAGGCGATCAGGCTCCCGATATTCAGGTCCGGACGGATTCAGGCGAGGACTTCCGGCTCTCTCAAATGAAGGGCAAGCGCGTGGTGCTGTACTTCTATCCCAGGGCCGATACACCGGGCTGCACCGTGGAGGCCTGCGAGTTCCGCGACGATATACAGGCGTTCGGCGGGAAGGGCGCGGCGGTCATCGGCGTCTCGCCGGATACGCCCGCGGCGCAAGCGAAATTTAAGCGGAAGTTCGACCTGCCGTTCACTCTTCTGGCGGACCAGGACAAGACCGCGGCCGAAGCCTACGGCGTTTATAAAGAGAAGAATATGTACGGCAAGAAGGTGATGGGCATCGAGCGCACCACCTTCGTTATCTCTCCCGAAGGCAACATCGAGAAGATCTATCTCAAGGTGAAATCCAAGGGGCACGCCGCCGAAGTCCTGGCGGGGCTCTGATCCCGCCAGCCCCACGTCACGGCCGCCGGGGGAATGATCATCTCGCGCCTCGCGTCCTACTGTCTCAAAAGCGGGCGGAAGTTCTTCGCCACTTCCAGGACGGTGTTTAACGATCCGCCCAACGCTTGGGCCGGTTGTACGGTTTCGAGGATCTTATCCCAGGCGAAGGCCATGCCTGCCGAGAAAATGCGGCGTAAACCGGCGGAAGGTATCATGGGGATCGTGCGTTCCCGAAATCTTCCGCTCGCCACCCTCACCGCCGCCTGCCTGCTGTCGGCCCAAGGCCAAGCGCCGCTCGCGCAGCGCATCGCGGCGCACGTGCGAGCCAACGATCTTAAGGCCGACGTCTCCTTTCTGGCGTCCGACGCCCTGGAAGGCCGCGCCACTCCCTCGCGCGGGCTCGACCTGGCGGCGGAGTACATTGCCGCCCAGTTCCGGCGCGCCGGCCTGGAACCGGCGGGCGACGACGGCTACTTTCAAACCGCCAGCTACCAATCGGTGAAGGCCAATCCGGAGGGTCTCACCTTCACGCTGGACACGGCCAAAGCGGGCGAGGGCACCATGACCATTCAAGAGGCTGTAGCCACCGAACTCGATGGCGCCGCCGCCTTCAAGGTGTTGCTAAGCGACACGGCGGCGCTGGATGCTCTCACCGTGGAGCAGGTGCGCGGCAAGGTGCTGCTGGTGGAAGTGCCCACTGGTGCCGGCGGCAGGGCCGCGTTGCAGGCGCAGCGCCTCATCCTGACGCTGGCCGCAAAGCTGGAGCCCGCCATGGTGGTGATGGTGCGCGCTACCCCGCAGCAGACCAATCCGAACCCCCGCGTGTCCTTGCGCGATGCTACCGCGCCCGCCCCGAAAGCGCCCATCCTCAACGTCTGGGATAAGGCGATATACGATGCGGTCGCCGCCGCCCAACCCGGACCCATGGAAGCTACCGTATCGGCGCACGTCGCCGCGCCCTTCGTCACGTCCGTGAAACTGCGCAACGTGGCCGGCGTGCTGCGCGGAAGCGACCCGCAATTGAAGGACACCTACGTCATCGTCACCGGCCACTACGACCACCTGGGAGTGCGTCCCAACGCGCAGGGCGACGGCATCTACAACGGTGCCAACGACGATGCCAGCGGCACCGCCAGCGTGATCGCCATAGCCAGTGCGCTGGCGGATCTCGGGGAGAAGCCGAAGCGCACCATCGTCTTCGTGACGCTCTTCGGCGAGGAGTTGGGCGGCCTGGGCGCCCGCTGGTATACCGGCCACCCCATTTTCCCGATCCCGAAGACCGTCGCCGATATCAACCTGGAACAACTGGGCCGCACCGACGACAGCGAGGGCCCCAAGGTGGCGCAGTTCAACCTCACGGGCTTCGACTACACGGACATCGCCGCCACCTTCGCCAAGGCGGGCGCCCTGACCGGCGTGCAGGTAATCAAGCACGAAACAAATAACGACGCGTACTTCGGCCGCAGCGACAACGCCGCCTTCGCCGACGCCGGCATCCCGTCCACCACGCTCTCGGTCAGCTACATCTTCCCCGATTATCACCAGCCCGGCGACGAATGGCAGAAGCTGGACTACGACAATCTGGCCAAAGTGGATGTCACCGTGGCGCTCGGCATCCTCAATATGGCCAACAACGCGCACGCCCCGCAATGGAATCAGGAGAACCCCAAGACGGCGCGCTACGTGCAGGTTCGCGAAAAGCAGTAGATGCGGGTTCGCCGCGGCACCAGTAGCCCGGGCGGCTGACCGGATCAATTGAGGGAGGAAACAGGGTGCTCGCGATGCCGGAGGGGAAGCGACCACTTTGACGCGGAGACGGTTGCGGAGGCAGCGGAGATTCTGGGGCTCCGCAGCGAGGCATAAGCCGCAAATCGAAGGCTGACCAAGCGCAGAGCTTGGGCTCCGGCGAACAATGAGTTGCGGCGGGGGGCTGGAGAGGATGCATTTTGTCGCGAAGACGCTCTGGCGTAATGCGCAACTCATGCCGATGGGGCGGTTCGCACAGACGCCGGCGGGGATTGCCGCTATCATCGGGAGGTGCGCTTCCTGACAATTTGCGGCTTGGCGATTCTGTGTTGCCACGCGTACGGGTATGCCCAGTCCGGCCCGCAGCCGCCTTGCGGGGTGGATCCCATCCCGCCCCTTCCCAGCCTGTCCGAGTCACCCGCCGTGAAGTTCTGGCACCCCGCCGAACTCGGGGAGCACTGGCGTCCGCCGGCGTGTACCGGGTGGACGGGCGAGGGCTTTTCGACGTTGGTTACCACG
>JANYJN010000011.1 GCA_025358475.1 Candidatus Solibacter sp. | reverse complement strand
GCGTCCCGCGCCGTGCATAGTTCAGGTATCATACGCCGTAACAGACTTGGCAGGAGGCGGCGGCGATTAGTGCACACTCCGAGTGAAGCGCATGGGGCTCGTTTCAGTGTATTGCACGGAGCAGCAGCCCGCTGCTCAATTCCTTCCGATGGGTTACAATCAACGCGCCGTAGTGAATGACGTTACCGTTCCACACCCCATTCATTGCCACAAAACCTGGGTTCAGCCGGTCCAACGTGCCATCCAGCAGGTCTCCGGCGGTTCTGTTCAGATCGGTCCCCAGCAGCGCATCCGGCGTGTAGGAGCCCGGACAAGTAATAACTTCCGCCGGCTTTCAGCAGATGCCGCCCCCGCACCCACGTCAGCACATCGCACCAGTTGTAGTGTGCTGGGCATAGGCGCCCCCCCCACCCTGGGGAAATACTCACACTTTCCCATCCAGCGTGTACCAAGAATGGCACCGTTGAAAGAGTGGCACACTGAGCGGGGTGCGCGACGTAGAAGTGGAAATCAAGCCGCGGGGCGGCGCGCCTCCCAGTAATCTTCGAACTGGCCGTTGAGGTTACAGCATCGCAGGGCGATGATCGCGTTGGCACCGCGCACCGTCCAGAACATTCCGGACTGTTTGAGCCGGGAGCCGATTACGGTCTTGCAACCAGCCTCGATCACACCTGAGCCGACAAACAGGTGCTGGCGGCGGAACTTCGGGTACCGCATGCGCTCCGCATTCTTCTCGAAGTAGTCCGCCTCGGTGCGAAGCTTTTCTGCCACCTCGGGATTGTCCGTATCGATGGCGCGAAGCGCACCCACCAGTTTTTCGATTTTCCCTTTGTCGAGCAAGCGCCGCTGGTGAACCTTGATCCAGGCTTTCTGTTTCACCTGGTCATTTGGGTATAGCTTGCGTGCCAGTTCCCAGAGGTGCTGGCGCGCATGGTAGAGATCGACGATCTGAATCGCGCCAGGGAAGTATGGCTCGGCGAGATTCCAGATCCACTCGGCTCCATCGCCCATGACGACCTTTTTTTCGGCGCGGCTCCAGCCCCGCTTCCAGGCTTCCAGGTAGATGCGTTTGCCAAACTCTTCGGCGGTCTCAATAGCGCCCGTGTAGGTGGTGGAATCCGGATCGCGGATCGGATAGCCTTCTTCGTCCCAGCTACTCTGGGTGAACACACATCCCAATTTGACTTCGCGCGTGTGGGCCGGTTGGCCTTCGGTCTTGCCGACGCGACCCAAGGTCTCTTTGTTCACCACGGAGACTCCAGTTCCATCCATCTGCACATAAAGGAACGGAACTGGCTTGCCGATCACGATCGGCAGGTCCAGTTGCATGGCTCGCTGAATCGCCACCTTCTCGTGTGCCGCGATATCCTCCCCGATCGCCTCCGCGGTCCGCTCCACGGCTTTGGTGGTTACCTCCAGATTGGCGAGGAGTTTCAGTTGCCGTCGGCCATGATCGAAAGGGGCATCCTGGCCCACGACTGCCTGCATGCGCCGCACCCCGGGAGAGAACTCCGTGTGTTCGATGTCCAGTTCGACATCAGTGGGGAATTGCCCGATGTGACAGTCTGAGCATAAGTAGTAGGGCCGTGAGATTTCCACCTTGCCGACTACCGTCAACACGGGCTTGGTGCGGAGTTCCCGGTAATTGGCCCGATGGCCGCAATCACAAGGAAGGGTGCGCTGATCGGCAGACGGCGCCGGGAAGCGCAGTAGTTCGCTCAACGCCGCTGCGCCCACCTGGAGTAGGGCCGAGCGCACAGCCATCTCGGTGGCTTCCAGATCCAACCGCCCCGTCCTTCGGCGACCGTTGAAGACGACGCGCAACAGTTGGTCTACTTCGCGGGTAACTTCTTGACGGATCGCTTCCGCCGTTTTTTTTCCTCCGGCGAAAGCCCATCTGGTTCCGATGGACGCACTTGGCAAATCTGCGTGTTGACCTCGATCAGTTCCTTATGCAGACCTTGCAGTTTTCGGAATTCCGCAATTTCTCTTTCGGCCTTCCGCGTTGCGGCTTGGTCGGAGAGGGATTCGGTAACTGTCTTGCCGTCGACCTTGTAGGTCAGGCGGAGATTGGGACCATGGCCCGGGTCCTTGGGCTGATGGCAATGGCAATTCGGTTTGCCGCACCGACCAGTGGTGGGAGTGATCGAGCCAGAACGCAGATCGCCCAACGCTGCGATCTGATTGGTAATGTTGGCCCGTTGTTGTTCTAGCGATTCCAAAGACTTGGGAATGCTCATGGGTGCCTCCTTATCCTAGCGTAATACATACGCTCGGATTTGGGGCATAAAAAAGCGGGACGAGCAAGTTGTCACTTCCATGTCGCGCACCCGATGGGGCGGTTCGCACAGACGCCGGCGGGGATTGTCGATATCATCGGGAGGTGCGGGTCCTGACAATTTGCGGTCTGGCGATTCTGTGTTGCCACACGTACGGGTATGCCCAGTCCGGCCCGCAGCCGCCTTGCGGAGTGGATCCCATCCCGCCCCTTCCCAGCCTGTCCGAGTCACCCGCCGTGAAGTTCTGGCACCCCGCCGAACTCGGGGAGCACTGGCGTCCGCCGGCGTGTACCGGGTGGACGGGCGAGGGCTTTTCGACGTTGGTTACCACG
>JANYJN010000808.1 GCA_025358475.1 Candidatus Solibacter sp. | reverse complement strand
GCGATGATGCGGTTGAGATGCACGTTACGCCGCCTTCAAGAGCCGAGCAACGTATTCATGCCGCCACGCCGAACCTTGGCGGGTCCGAATCTGTAGCCGGTTCAACTGGTCGGCGATCTTCCGGAGTGATTTGCCGCCCTTCCGCAGCCGGTGAATCCGCTCCAAGATGGCTTGTTCGCCCGGTTCCGGTTCCACGTGGCGCTTGTCGGCAGCTTGCCGGAAACCGTACGGCGCGTTGCCGACGAACTCCAGCTTCGCCTTCTTGTGCCGCATCGCGTCCCGCGTCCGCTCCCCGATGGCCTCGCGCTCCCACTGGCTGACTGAGACCATGATGTTCAGAACCAGCCTGCCGGAGGCGCTGCCAGTGTCCAGGGACTCGGCGACCGAGACCAGCGAGACGCCCCGGCGCTGGAACTGCTCCAGCAGAACGGCCAGGTCCTTCACTGAACGGGTCAGACGGTCCAGTTTGGCGACGATCACCATTCCCACGGCACGCGACTGGACCATTTCGAGAATCCGGACCATGCCGGGCCGGTCGAGGTCCTTCGCTGACTCACCGGCGTCAACCAAAACGTCGAGAAGCTCGACGTCGTGGACGGTAGCCATGGCCCTGATCTTCTCAACCTGCGCATCAAGGGAGACGCCTTTATCCGCCTGTTTGTCAGTAGAAACTCGAACGTAGCCGATTGCCTTCATATTCAAAAAAATTGGACCACACGGAAACCCATCGGCACAAGATTGCCGGGAACTCGATTCTGGCGCTTGGTACATGAGGCAGGCAGGGGCGCTACAATTGCGGTTCAAGTTGCCAATACCGTGAAAGCACGCATTTCAGTTCTCATAACCGACCTCGACAACACTCTATTTGATTGGGTCAACATCTGGCACCGGTCTTTCAGCGCGATGTTGGAGCATCTGGTGGCGACTAGCGGTGTGCCGCAGGCGGAACTGGAATCGGATTTCAAGAAAGTTTTCACTCGGCACGGTACGTCGGAATATGCTTTTGCCATCGAAGAGCTTCCTGCTCTGAAAGCGAGGCACGGAGACGGCGGCGATCTCAAAAAACTCTACGAACCTGCGATCACAGCGTTTCGAGCCGAACGCGCCGCAACAATGCGAACTTATCCAGGTGTCCTGGAAACCCTCGAAGAGTTGAAAGACAGGGGCTGTCTGTTGATCGGGTACACGGAATCGATGGCGTTCTACTCAAACTACAGACTACGGAAACTTGGCTTAGATCGGATCCTCGATTACGTTTATTACCCGGCAGACCACGAACTTCCGACAGATCTCACCCGTGAACAGCTCCGGCTTTATCCCCAGGACCACTACCAACTGAGGCGAACGATTCCAAACCACACGCCGAAGGGCGAGCGTAAGCCTAACGCCAAAGTTCTTCTCGATATTCTCAGAGATGTCGGTGCGGTTCCCGGAGAGGTCGCTTACGTGGGTGACAGCCTCATCAAGGACATCATGATGGCTCAGCATGCCGGAGTCGCGGACGTATGGGCGAAATACGGCGTTGCAAGCGATCGTGCCGAATACGAACTCCTTCGTAAGGTGACCCATTGGCCGAAAGATCTGGTCACGCAAGAGGCCCAGACCGATGAGTCTGACATACGGCCAACATATGTGCTTCGGGAATCTCTGCGGGAAATCACGACGCTCTTTGAGTTCTTCCGTTTCGATGGACAATCTGACGAAAAGGTCAAGGTCGCCATAGACTTGTGGAAAACAACCATTGGTGTACAGCAGCATTTCAATGATCTGGAGTTGCGGATTCGCAACTTTGCAATAACCGTACTTGTTGCAACACTCGGCGCAATGGCATTCGCTTTGAAGGAGCACTTCGAAGTCACGGTATTCGGTACCCGCTTTGAGCTTGCCGGGGCCTTGACGGTGCCCGCGCTAGTGGGCTGGCTAGCGTTCTGGTTTATGGACCGCCTCTGGTATCACCATTTGTTAATGGGTGCCGTAAAGCATGGAGCATTTATCGAGGCACGGTATGGCAGGCTAGTGCCCGAAATACGGTTGACCAAGGCCATCGGCGATTCCAGCCCTATTCACCTAGGACGGTTCCAGATCCACAGCAAGAGGAAAATGGACATCTTCTATGGATCGATCGCTCTATTTTTGATCGCGATCTTCTTTTTGCTGCATGCAAGCCACTATCAAAGCGCACCGACGCCTTCGCCCACGAGTGGAGCGACCGCCAAACCGAATCCAGCCCGGTAAGTGCCGAGCGAACTCTCAGCGATCAGCGTCGCGCGGTGCGCTCCGCAGCCCGGTACCGGTGGGACCCGATAGCGGGTTGGATTCTAGGCTGTCAGTTCCTTGAAGCGGCTGAGGAACAGCCGCTCCGCCTCGACCGGCAGCAATGGGTCCGTCATCTCGAATGGGGGGCGCGTGTCCCGCACGACGTCCAGTGGAACAGAGCCGAGCAGCGAATGTGCTTCGATCCACAACATGGCGTCGTCCGCCTCGGTCACGCTCGCTGGTTGCTCCTGGGAAAGTCCGAACCGCTCGGCGACAGCCCGCTGTAACCGGCGTTCCGCGCCCCGGTACGGCGCGAACTCCGGCAACAGCTTCAATGGGCGCGGCAGGTCAACCAGGTAGGCTTCGCTGGCGTCGTGCAGCAGACCCCAGAGCGCATCCTCGGGTTGGCAGAGCTTGCTGACGTAGACGGAGTGCTCGGCGACCGAGTAGAACTTCGATGCGTGGCCACCAAACCGGCATTGATGCGCCAGCGCGTGGGCAATATCGGTAATCAGGATTTTCTCTGGGTTTGGGTCCAACGGCCAAAACCGCAGGCCGGAAAAGGTGCCAATGAAGCCGTCGAGACTATCCATACGGCCCAGTGGAACACGCCCAGCAGGAGGTGCACAATACCCCACGTGGAGCGCCCGGCACCGTGGGACCGGCGCGAGTGCTGGCGGAGCAGATACTTGAGCTGCGTTTCGCTCCAACCGAGGAAGTGCCGCGAAAGCGCGGCGAAGTGGCCCGCGACGCCGTTCCGTGACTGCCGATTTGCCCCAGGGCCGTGCCGCCCGATATCATGAGGATCAGCACACCATGGACAAAAAGCCCTTAAATACACATTGCGAGATCCGCCGAGTTCAAAATGGGGGACCGAAGTGGGAACTGATTTCGGTCGAGGATGCCTTGGGGCTTGATAGAGCCGAGCCAAAAAGGTGCCCGGAGTGTTGGGGACAAGTCCGGGTTGAAGCAGCCGGAGGGAACACCCCTGCGCACTATGAACACCTTGAAG